>JAESQE010000564.1 GCA_016765335.1 Planctomycetaceae bacterium | reverse complement strand
GGATTAAACTGAACGTGCTGTTTGTCTCGCTGGGCTGTCTTTCGAAACATTGGCCAGAATGATTCCTGCTCAGTTACAGTAGGTAGTAACGGCAAGGCAGCAGCCGGCTGTTCGGTTTGGATTTTGGCGGGACTTGCGGCGTAAGTCTGAAGCAGTTTCTGCCAGCGTGATTCTATTTCAGAATCGCTTCCATAAATCGGTTGCGAGGTCGCGTTTCTGTTTTCTTGATTTACTTTTTGCTTAGAAAACAAATCGATCAGTTGCTGAGGAGTATGCGGTTTTTCATCAATCAGGATAGGACGACCAGGATGATTTTCAACATATTGCCCAAGGGTCTGTTGAGCAATTTCTTTACGATCCAGCTGAACCCAGCAGTAAGCGGCTTTCATTGCAATCCAGGGTTGATCTTCTGATGGTGCTCGTGGAAGATCTGAAACCCGTTCAAACATCTTGGCAGCTGCCCGGAAGCGACCTTCATCAAATGCCAGGCAGGCTTGCAAATAAGCCGCTTTGGCTCCGGCTTCGGTGTGCAGATATCTGCGAGCAGTTTCTGACAACGCAGACTGATCCCCGGTGGACTCAAACTGTTTTAACAAATGGGAGGCAACCGGCCCGTATTGTACCTGGTACGCTTTCAAGACATCTTGAGGTTGCTGTTCGATCCATCGCCTGAGAAATTTACGGACACTCAGGTTCTCTTTTAAATTGACGAAATAGTCAGCTTCATGATCAATCACGGCCTGCAACGCATTCGCTGCATCGAGTGAACGATCACTTTGCCCCATGCTGATTACGGTTTTCATTTTCCGTAACAAATTCTTTTCGATCAAAACACGATACGCCGGTATTGGCTCTTCCGGTTTTTCCAAACCAGGCAGCAAGTTCTCTTCTTCCACCGGAACAACGAGGCCATCTTGACCATGAGAAATTGTCACCAAGGCACAACAACAAACCGTTGTCAATAATGAAAGCATTACTCGGCGTATTATTACTCGGCGTATCATTACACGGCGTATCATTACACGGCGTATTATTGTTCGTCGAAGTAGCAAGCGATGATGGAAACAACGGTGAATCATGGGATGTAGCGGACTTTTACGGATTTCAAAACCGGGGGATGATGTATTTATCCTACCGGAATAGCCACGTTGAAACAAACCGGATTCACCATTTCAGCCCTCTTTCATGCTGCAAACCAGATCAACTGTAGCGTTCTGGAAACACAGACACAGAATGTCTGTGCCCCAATATCACGTCCCCGAAACCGAGGCAACCTTTATTTGAGCTTGCTGTCAATCGTTTGTTCAGCCAAGTCCTTGGCGACCTGCTTCCCGGTTGGCTTGGCTGAAAATGGTGAGTGTTTCATCGGAATGAAAAGTTTCTTTTTGGATTTCGACCGGGCAGAGGAACCAGCCTTTGCCAAGTTTGACTTTTGAGAGACAGTACCCTTTGGTCCTGCCGACTTTTTCTCTGAGGATTGCCCTTTGGGAGAAATCGCAGAGGTCGAAGTATTCCGGGCTTCTTTGATGATTTCAGGTTTTTCTTTTGCTCCGGCATGAACAGGAATGACCAGCTTCATCTTCAGTTTAAGTTCGTTTGGCTCAGAGAGTATGTCTTGGTTTGCTTCGTAGATTTCGTAAAAACGTGAAGCTGAACCATAATACTTTTGAGCAATTTCGCTCAGTGTTTCTCCTGGTTTCACAATGTGTATGAACTGCCGACCAGTCCGAGGGCGTTTTGTCGAAATCGTTTGAGTACTGTTTGCGTTGCGTGCAGTCTGGTTCGTCAGAGTACTCTTTCTCTGCGTGAGTATTTCCGAAGAATTTTCCGATGCAATTACGTGTGGAGCCACGGACTGAATCGGATCGGGAACATCCTGATGAGTTGTGGAAGCTCGCCTGCTTTTCTCAATGCTATTTGCCAGATACTGTTCGAATTGCCCTGAGGGCTTTAGGGGTTCGTCGGTATCTATTCCAGGCAACAAAGGACGCAATTGATATTCTGTAATGAGTTGATTCAGCCGACTTTCATCTTGCAAAGCAGGCAGCGCAATTCTCCCTTCTGGTTGTCGGCGAAAGCAGAAGGCTGCTGTGAAACCAACAATCAGTATGAGAATTGTGAATCCTACTTTTTGTTCGCGTGGCATGGATGTCAATCTACTGGCAATGAATCCAGACTCGCAGTCTGGTTTATCTTTTCATCGTCTGCGTACAAAAAACGATCCATGCTTGTTCGGCCTATGCGATAGATCTCATCATTCGGAAGCAGAAAACAACAACTGCGCACATCCTACGGGGCCAGTTACAGCGAAAAAACGGGTAGTGCAAGTCGATCAGGTTAGAGCTAAGGAAGTAGATTCAATTCTGAAATGCCAATTTCTTTTGAGAGAAGATGCTCGCTTGGCGACATTGGCTATCCCGCGATACGTGGGAAACTCCATAATTGATTGCACCGTTGGAGTTCACGCTTTAGCGTGCCTCTGCAGGAAACTGTCTTCAGGCTGTTTCCTGCATGAGCGAGAAGCTCAATAGACTTCCTCTTGCACGAAAGCAATACGAGCAACGCAGCACGCTAAAGCGTGAACTCCAACCTACCGCACAAAAGTGAGCGGCAAGGTGCTTCCTGGATTTTTTATTTGATCATTTAGTTATTTTTGGTTCCACGAGTAAACCTGAAATTGTTTGTGCGTAGACGCGGTGACCGAAGTCGTTGGGGTGATTGACGCCGTTGCCTGTGATGTCGATGAAGGTTTTGTGTTTGAGTATGCCGGTCCACATCGTAGTGACATCAGCTAAGGCAACACCCGGTCCGCAAAGCTCTGCTAACGCATCGCGGTATTCAGGAAAGCGTTCGTGCTTGAGTACAGTCCAGTCTGCATTGCCAAGCATTGTTGCAACCAGAATGAATTCACAGTCGGGAAGTTCTTGACGAACTTTTTCGATCATCTGTTTTGTGTAGGCCTGATAATCTTTGGTGGAGCGTCCAGCTGAATCGTTCATTCCAAAAGCCAAGATTAGCAGATCGGGTTTGGACTTCACCACAGTATCTACCATCGTCAATGCCCAGGGCGTACTCATTCCGCCGACCGAAGGGTTCGCAAGTTTCACCTGGGTTTGATACTCAGCAGCCAGGTGCTGTTGAAGTAGTTCTGGATAAGCAGGCTGAAACGGCTCTCCGCCTGCCCAACCAGAGGCATTGCAACCCGAAGAAATACTGTCGCCAAGCACGACAATGGAAACAGGCTTCTTGTTTCGCAGTTTGCCAATGACTTTGGGCAGTATTTTTTCATCAAACTTGGGAACTGGAAATTTCCACTGATTCTCAGCATGTTGATAAGTGATGCTGGTTTGCAGATCGTGATATTCTAAAAGGGCACCAAATAAGATTTCGCCGTTACCATCACGATGTGTTAAACGATGCCGCTGCGAATTGGCAGGTCGTCTCATTTGAGCAGGCGTACTCGAAACGATGCGAGAACCAGCTGGCAATATCAGTTCTCGTGAACCAGATTTCCAAAGATAATCCTTGCCTTGCTGAGATCCTTTGCCCCAAGCACCTGAAATGCCACTCTCTTATCTTGGTGGGTTTGTTAATCAGATTAACACAACATCCAAACTAAATCATGATG
>JAESQE010000563.1 GCA_016765335.1 Planctomycetaceae bacterium | reverse complement strand
TTACCCCGCTTGCCGAACAGGGCGATGCCAAGGCCCAGTACGGTCTGGGTTTCATGTACGACAAAGGGCGAAGCGTTCCCCAAAACTATACGACAGCGATAAAGTGGTACCGTCTTTCTGCCAAGCAGGGCCATGCCAGAGCCCAAAGTGGACTGGGTTTGATGTACTACCAAGGGCAAGGCGTTGCCCGGAACTATGCGACAGCGATAAAGTGGTTCAGGCTTTCTGCCAAGCAGAGCAATGCTATTGCCCAGTACAATCTGGGTTTTATGTACGCCAAAGGGCAAGGCGTTATCCAGAGCAATACGACAGCGGTGAAGTGGTACCGGCTGGCCGCCGAACAGGACTATGCCTTTGCCCAGTCGAATCTGGGTTTGATGTACCGCATAGGGCTAGGCGTTACCCGGAACTATGTGACAGCATTGAAGTGGTTCCGGCTGGCCGCCGAACAGGGCGTTGCCGAGGCTCAGTCCAATCTGGGTGATATGTACGCCACCGGGCAAGGCGTTCCCCGGAACTATGCGACTGCGCTGAAATGGTACCGTCTTTCAGCCGAACAGGGCAATGCCTTTGTCCAGTACAATCTGGGTTTGATGTACCACCAAGGGCAAGGCGTTGCCCTAAACTATGCGACAGCGGTGAAGTGGTACCGTCTTTCAGCCGAACAGGGCAATGCCTTAGCCCAGTACAATCTGGGTGCTATGTACCAAAAAGGGCTCAGCGTTATCCAGAACTATGCGACAGCGGTGAAGTGGTACCGTCTTTCTGCTGAACAGGGCGTTGCCGAGGCCCAGTTCAATCTGGGTTTGATGTACGCCAAGGGACAAGGCGTTCTTCAGGATTATTCTAGGGCCCATATGTGGTGGAATGTTTCTGCATCACAGGGGGATAAAAATGCAGCAAAAAACTGGAAAATTGTTGAGAAGAGAATGACCCCCGCCCAGATTGCCGAAGCACAACGCCTTGCCAGTGAGTGGGTAGCCAAGCGCCAAAAATAGAGCGAGCTGTTACAAAAAATAAAGGCTGCACCTGGTTCATAAACTTCTTGTAAGTTTTCTAAATGTTCCTTTAGTCGGTCTATTTCTTCTTTGTTCAAAATCCTATCTGCCATTTCGAACTCGATCACTGCATGGTCGACAAGCTGGTTTACCAGCTTCTCAATATCCCTTTCAGGAACGCCGCCAACGACCAGACGGTTCATGGCTTGAAGCTTCAAGCGCCGGATCAATGAGTTTTGCCTCCATCAGTTCACCATGTATGTGCCGGACACAATAAGGCTTCCTGTCGCCTAAAGGATTCTGTGTCCGGCTCAAATTCAATGAGCTTGCTTTTCTTCCATGGCGTCGTGCTTCAGAAGACTTTGCCGGGAAATGGATTCCGGCAACGGTATCTTGACGCGCCACGCAACCACTGCTGGCACCCCTGACGCAACAGCTGAAACAGCTGCTTTAAATGCGAAAATTGACGGCCTGAAAGCTCAGTTGAGTTTAATGCGTGAAGCGCTCGATGACGCAAAAGAAGAAAGAACGGCTTGGCAAAAACAGGTAGTAACGTCCCAGCAGCTTTTGGCAGATGCCACACCAAAGAGGCGCTCGTGGTTTGGGTTCAGGGGGTGAGTTGTTTAGGTTTTGGTGTTTAGTTGTAGTTAGATATTAGCCAGCCAGTTTGTACTGAAAAGCCGAAGAATGCCGCTAGTACAAAGCCTATTATTCGTATGACATAGACATGTGTACTGCCTTCCCCTTCGAGCTCACGCTCGTTAGAGAACCACCAAAAGGCTGCAAAAATGAAAATGAAACCAAAAACTGCGTTGGCATTAAACAAGCCAGCGTTTGCGGCACGGACAAAACCTGCCGCTAGTACAAAGCCTATTATTCGTATGACATAGACATGTGTTCTGCCTTCAAGTTTATCTTTCGCCAAGTTAGAGAGCCACCAAAAGGCTGCGAAAATGAAAAAGAACTCAATAATTGAGTTTGAAAATATGTTAACAGTATCACTCATAAGCTCAAATTCCTGACTTCATTATTGCATACGTTGTCCACAAAACCCAGTTTCAGTTTTTGGCTGCCAGAAAAAGTCTCAGATACTCATAGCCGCATTCTCTGGGCAAAGGGGGGGGGTAGGGGTAGAAATAAGGCCCCCCTGCTCAACACAGGGCCTTGATGTCATCGCCGACCTTGATGTTCACCTGAACCTGGTTGCCACCGTTGTCCTGGTACATTTTGGTAACTTTGGCCAGCTTATCCAATGCGCTGAGTTTGTTCGGGCTTGTCTCATCTGCATCATGAAATGCTATCTTGGCCAATCCTTCACCAATACTGACACGCAATCCTGCGGCATCAGTAGCCAGCGCCTGATCCACAGCCCTGCGAACATGATCCTTTCTTAACAGCCTGCTTGCCTGTTCACATGCACTTCGTTCAGAATAACCCGAGCGTTTTGCAGCCTGAGTGCCATTGAGATCAACGAGGTATTCCCGGACAAAACGTTCCTGTTTCCGGTTCAAACCGTTGTCTGTGGCCCATAAATGGCGCTGTGGGCGATTTCTGTGCTTTGGTGGCTCTTTATCACTTACCAAGACTTGAGGTTGTGTGCTGCCTTGTATTGACTCGGTATTGGCTTCCTGTTTCCTTGCATTGGTTTTGTGGTGCTTGATATTGTGTGCCTTGCCTCTCGCCTCTGATAAGCGTTTAAGCCTCCTGGGCTTCTTTCTAGTTTCCTGAATGTCAGACATTGCCTGCTTCCTTCCCGTAGTAGGGTTCAATTTCGGTGTAGTTTTCTAGTTTTTCACCGTTTCGTTGCCAATCGCTCCAGGTTTCTTGTTCTGAATCACTGAAAAGGTTCTTACCGATAAACCATTTTGTCTGGTGTTGATCACAGTGAGACCACAAGTCCCGTCCGATGTTCAAAAAGCCGTCCGATTTTCTGCACTTTGGGCAGGTGCCATAATAAGCGCCGGATGTATTTGGTTGTTCTGGAAATTGAAGAACGCTCATAGTTTGAATTCCCTTGCCTGTGCAAAGCCAAGAATTTTGCCGATAATTGAAAAATAGAAATTGGGTGCGAAAACGTGCCTGGGCCGGGGTGCGAAAACGCACCTGGGTGAAACCCAAAACATGGGTTTTTGGCACTGTTTGCCGGGTGCAAAAACGCACCTACTATCTATATCTTGGGAGGGGGCACCCCTAAGTTGAAACATTACCCACCTCCCTGACATTCATCATCTGCACCACATTTGAAGGTAAATCCTGTTTTGCTTCCTCTTTGCGCTTCTCCATTTGCTCACGAGCCAAGCGATTATTATTTTTTGCTCGTTGATGGAATGCCTCAACGTGAACAGAGGTGATTGATTTCCATTCATTGGTGGCTGGTGTGCCGTCTGCCGAGGGGAGCCAGGTTATCCGATATTTGCTTGGTAAGTGTTCACCACTGTATGCCCAGCCCTTTTCCACCCGTATGAAACCCATGTACTCAAGTTGGCGCACGGCGGTTGCAATTGATTGACGACGAACCCCATAATCCGCAAAATTATTGTACGTGCAGATCAGGTTGCCGTTTTCGGTCCCGGCATGCGCCATGTGCTCAATTAAGAGCCGTGAGAGGGTTTTGTGAGCATTCCCGCTCAAGGCTTTGAAAGCCACGGATTCCAGCATGCTGCGGGTAAACCAGACAAATGGTTGATCCTTTGGGATTGTGTTCTTTTGCCCTGATTTACGTCGGGCAGAATTGATAAGACGTTGGTCTTTGCGATGCGTCATGAAGCACCTGCCTTCACCTTGCTGTTGTATGCAGACACAGGCTTAGCAAACTTGCCAAAAAACTGTTTCTCAGCTTTGAGACGTGCGGCAATGGCGTCAGCTTTGCGCTTGTAGTGACCAAGATTGACATAGCGATCATTGACGCCAATACCAGCGCCCCACCAACCCTTTTTATAAGATTTATGTACCCCGACCTTACCACTGCTGTTTCGCCTGCATGGTTTCCTGTTTCTGGCGTTCTCCTGATAACTGGCCGATCTGAGATTTTGCCAGCGGTCATCGTTACGAACGCCGTTAATGTGGTCGATCACGCATTCCGGCCATTCACCAGTCATGTACAGCCATGCAAGCCTGCCAGCGCGAAATAGCTTGTAGTCAATTTCGATTTGGCGATATCCATTTGTGATGGTTCCCGCACTCCTTCCCGCAACGCAACCAGGACGTGTTAATTTCCATTTAAAAATGCCTGTCTTGGGATCATAATGCAGGACTTGTTTTAATCGTTCCTGAGTTAACTGGCGGGCTTTGGTTAGGGATAATACGTTCATAGCGCGACTCCGATCCCGGCCAGCTGGCATACAAGTATTGCCCTTGGGATGGTTAAGCGGTGTCGCCTTGCGATGATTGAAACGGCAGGGTTTTCTTTTGCTTTGGTGGGCAGTTCTGAACCGTCAAAGCTGAGAATGTTGCCTGCTTTGTGAGCGCATGGATATGCACCAGCAAGGGGCTTGATTTCAGGTGTGGAGGCGAGTATCTTCATCGAGTTCATTTCCTTTTCTAGGGGAGTTGGATTTGCGAATGTGAAGCGCAAGATTTTTAAGAGCCAGTGGGCGTCGACCCACT
>JAESQE010000562.1 GCA_016765335.1 Planctomycetaceae bacterium | reverse complement strand
CGGCACGATCAGTTCTAAAGCCTGTGGGAGAACCTTGAATTCCAGGGGCGTTTGCCCGAGTGGATCGCCATCAACCTGGATCGGAACGGGTGAGTCGGTTTCAATCGTGAGTTGATCCGTTTGAAATCGTTCGACCTTTGCTGATTGAATCTTTGATGTCAATAGGCCCCGCAGAAAGAGCAGGCATAAATCCCATCGGCTGGTTGATTTAATCAAGCAGACATCGAACAGGCCATTGTTTTCTTTTGCATCAGGGCAAATTGATAAATTCAAAGCGTACCGGGAAAGGTTGGCAACAATTGCCATTTCACATGTTCGCGGCTTAGAACTTTCACTCGTGTAGACTCGCAAAGGCGTTCGACGATTCGACCACAACGTGGTAATGATCGGGCCAAGATAACTTAATTTAGTGATATGGCCTGTTCTGTGGCTGTGGACACGCTGGATGATCTCGGCATCGAACCCGCAACTGGCCATCACTGCAAAGCGATGGTCGCCAGCCTGACCGAGATCAATTTTCACCTTTTTCCCACGAGCAATAATACCAGCAACTTCGTGTCCATTTTGTGGTATCCCAAACTGTTTTGCGAGAAGGTTTTCGTTACCCATAGGTAAAATCGCAATCGGGAACCCCGGATACCTGTTGATCAAATCGTCCACAGTACCATCGCCGCCGGCAGCAACAATGCATTTGAGTTGCTGACGAAATTCTTCGGATGCAAGCTGTTCTGCAAATTGCTCTCGATCAGTAAAGACGTGAGGGTTTAACCCCTGATCATTCAAGCCATCGACAAGCCTTTGTAACTGGGCCTCTCGGATTCCAGATCCCGATTTAGGATTTCGCTGAATCGCAACTGTCAGATTAGCATTAGACAATTGAGACTCCTTTATTTTGCATAAACTTGTTTGGCGCTAACGCATCACATCAATATCTCTACGCGATTAAAAGAGCATGTCCAGGAATTCTTTGCCTTTGACAAACACAACCCAACTGCCTGAAATGAAGAATCCGATGCAGGAAAGGATCAGAAAGAAATCAAAGAGCTTGGAAGATTTCAATCGTTTGTCTGATTGATAAAATCGAAAGTAAAGTGCACCGATTCCAAGCATCGGCAGTAGAATTCCCTGCATAATTCCTGCGGAAAGCACTGCAACAACTGGGTTCATATTGGTGCAGAACAGGAACAGACAGGTCAAAGGCAGAATCACAGCCAGAATCGCAATAGATTTCCGGTGTGCTTTTTGATCGCCGCGTTTAATCCAGCCCAGGATTTTGAACAGGTCTGTATAGACTCTCGTGTGGCCTGCATTCGCAACCAGGAATGTCGAATACAGTACGGCAATCGCACCGATTAAAAATAGCCAGCGAGCATATTCGCCAAACACAGGTACATAGGCTTCTGCCAACGTGCTTGTCATTCGCATGCCTCCAGGGTCTCGTCCGTAACGATGTAAAACCGATACCCCAACAAGGAAGAAGGCAACCGTAGCAACGGTATAAACAATCATCGAAAGAAACACATCATAATACATGACCCGCAGCCAGCCTTTGGCTCGATGTGCCCATTCATCAGTTTGTAATCGTGGCCCCACATGAGCAGCGTATCCTTTTTCAAGACACCAATAAGGATACGCAATCAATTCCGAAGCACCGACTCCGATGATTCCGAAAGTTGCCAAAGCAGTTACCAACGGGTTAATTCCATCTCGTGACATAGGAAAACCGAACGATAATCCCCTGATTATTTCAGCAGAGGAAATGTGCCATTCCTGCGTCATCTGTAGCGAAACGAAGTTGCCAATCGTAATAAAGGTAAACAGGACAACCAAGACAGTTGTGAAATTTTGAAGCAGCGAATATCGCCCTCCCACAAGCAGAAAAATCGTAATGATTGTCGCCGCAAAGGCCCAGTATTTGTCGTCGTAAGTGTAAGGGTCTATTAACTCCTCTCCATTGAGAACGCTTTGAACAGCCTTTTCTCCCCTTTCTTCGAGCTGATCAATTCTTTCACGAAGTAATTGCCCTCCACCAATAATTCGCTGCTTTTCGTCATCGGGCAAGGAAGTGATCTTGGGGCTTTGCTGTTTTTGTTCCTCTTCCCAATCGAGCATCCATTTAATTTATCTTCCGGAAGGGATTTGAATCGCCTCGCGGTAGTCTCCAGTTAACGGCATCGCAATCGCAGCTGCCTGCCCAACACCTCCCACTATTCCCCCCAGCTGAGCGATACTGAAAAGCATCATCAGAAGCCAGAACCAAAGAATCCAATTCAATTTTAGAAAGCGACCCGGAATTTGATTCAGTGCTTCCAGAGCAGTTTTTCCGTGCGTAATCGTATGCTTGCCAAGTTCGATTTGAACGAACACTTTAATCACACACCCCAGAACAATAATCCAGAGCAACGTAATCCCGGCTTGAGCGCCAGTTTTAGTCGTCGCGATCAGTTCTCCTGAACCTACAATACTCCCGGCAATGATCAACCCCGGGCCAAGTTGACGCAAAGTGTTGACGATTGATTTAGGGGCTTCGCGAACTTCGCTTTGCAGCCGAGTGTCCGTAAATTCATCTGATTGAGAATTATTCATTCGTGATTCCTATGAACAAATTGGCAATCATCATCGATTGTGATGATGATTGCTTGCCACAGTCATATATCTGAAATAAGGATTACTGCCAGACTGTAGCATCAACAAACCTTGATGCACATGCTTATAACTAGATCCAGATATGAACGCAAACAGGTTGGGGAGGTTCTTTTTAGAGACAGTCCCAGACTATCAGTACATCAGATTGAGACACGATATTTTTGAGATTGAATCTCAATTTGGCTGGTTCAGTACTGGCATCTTGAAATCATTTCCTGTTGACACTAGCATCGCGAGCGATAACAAAGGGAGACCTAGAAAGTTACTTTCATCGTGCTGCTGCTCACCATGCGACACTCTAGTCGCATGTGCAGTTTTTCGGTAAGGATTTCTAGATATAGCGTAGGCTATCTGGTTAATCGCATTGTTTGCCAGGCAGGTTGAGCTGTCTTCATTTCATAAAACATGATAAATTTGAATATTTAGAGTATCTCATTAGAGATTCCCTCCCGAAAATAGATCCTAGGGGCTATTGTAAGCCTTCCCTAGAAAATAAATTTAAGTAGCTGAAGGAATTTTCATGCCTCATATTGTGTGTCAACCTTGCTTTGAATGCAAATATACTGATTGCGTTGTCGTTTGCCCGGTAGAATGTTTTTACGAGGGCGAAAAGATGCTGTACATTCATCCGGACGAATGCATCGATTGCGAAGCGTGTGTTCCAGAATGTCCCGTAGAAGCTATTTTCCACGAAGATAACATCCCGGACGAGTGGAAAGAGTACATTGAGATCAACACAGAACAAGCAGCCGATACTCCGGTAATTACCGAGAAAAAAGAGCCTTTGGCTGACGAGTAGTCTATTAATTCCGGACTTTGTTGCCTTGGCTTCAAATGCTGAATGTCATACTTAAGCCATCTCCCATATTTCTGAGAGATGGCTTTTTTACGTTGTGATACCGTATCTATTTTTGTTTCAGATGAACTACTGACTTCGATCTGTTATCGTGCCGGTTTCGTAGATATTCAAAAGACTGATTTGAACTTACCCGTTTTGTGAATCATAGAGCATTGAGCGCCAGTCGAAGGTCAAGAGTTTCGATTGCAGGAGTTTGTTGACGTGTCGATTATCGTGCAAAAGTATGGCGGAACCAGTGTTGCCTCCGCAAATAAAATCCGTAAAGCCGCAAAGAAGGCAATCGCTGCCAAACAGGCAGGCAATCAGGTTGTGGTTGTGGTTAGTGCACGTGGCAAGAAAACCGATGAACTGGTTGCCTTGGCAGCTGAGATTGCTGATCATCCCTCGCCCAGAGAAATGGACGTTTTATTAAGCACCGGAGAGCAGGAGACAATTGCGTTGCTTTCGATGGCGATTCATGCTCAAGGGGAAAAAGCAATCAGTTTGACAGGCACCCAAATTGGGATCATGACTGATGCAGCAAGTACAAAAGCACGCATTCAGAAAATTGCGACCGCTCGCCTGCATCAACTGCTTGATGAAAATCACATTGTAATTGCTGCTGGGTTTCAAGGGCATGACGAAGAGGGAAATATCACAACTTTAGGTCGTGGCGGCAGTGACACCACAGCCACCGCATTGGCAGCAGTTCTGAATGCCTCGATGTGTGAAATTTATACAGATGTCGAAGGCGTTTTTACAACCGACCCACGCGCAGTGCCAGATGCTCGCAAAGTGAACCAGATTTCGTATGACGAAATGTTGGAACTGGCCTCGCTTGGTGCAGGGGTCATGCATTCTCGTTCTGTCGAGTTTGCAAAAAAATACCGAGTTCCGTTACGAGTTCGTCCTTCGTTCAGCGAAGGAGAAGGCACGCTGATTACTCAACAGCCCGATGATTCTGCGCAAGTCGTCACCGGAGTCGCGTTGGTTAAAGATGAATTACGTGTCAGCATTTGTAACGTTCCGGACCAACCAGGTGTCATGAGTCTGATCTTTGAAAAGATGGCAGCTCGTAAAATCCCGCTGGACCTTGTCGTTCAGGACATTGCGGAAGAAGGAACTGCTGAAGTCTCTTTCACGGTGCCACGTGATGATTTTGCAGATGCACTCACCGCTGCGACCGAGGCAATTGATGAACTGGGGCAGGGGACCGTGACACACGGAACCGAACTTTCCAAACTTTCAATCGTTGGCAGCGGAATGCAATCTCACACTGGTGTCGCTGCCCAAATGTTTAAAACACTTGCCCAAAACAATACGAACGTATTGATGATTTCCACCGGAGACATCAAAATTTCAGTTTTGATTCGTAGTAAAGATGCCGCGACGGCTGTTCAGAAAGTACATGAAGCATTTCGTTTGCACGAGCAAAATGCGAGTTCTCCGGAGATCG
>JAESQE010000561.1 GCA_016765335.1 Planctomycetaceae bacterium | reverse complement strand
GGAACATCCAACTCGCAAACAAATATGCGAATGCGTATGAGATGTCAGTTGACGTGCTTTGCTCCTTCTGTTTAATTTCCTATGATAGACAAGTAAAGTTTGCTTGGCTTGGAAATAACAGGAGAGAGCAGTGGCTGAACCTGGAGAGAATCAACCTCAGAAAAAACCTTCTTCTTCTGATGAAAAACGCCCGACAGCGAAAAAGAGGCCGACGGATAAAATTAAGTCTGTTGTGAGAAATGGCCCGGCTGCTTTGCTGGGAGAGTTTCGCGAGGCCCAGGACTTTTTCTACAAAACCTGGGGATCAGCCGCTGCGTTAACAATACTTACCTTTTTCATTGCTTGGTTTTTTGTCGAACCTGCTCCCCCCGCCAAGCTGACCATTGCAGCTGGCCCACGTGGCGGTGCTTATTACGAACAGGCCAGCAAATTTCGTGAGTATTTTGCAGAAAACGGAATTGAGCTGGAAATTCGGGAAACAGCTGGCTCCATCGAAAACTACGAACTACTTCTTGCTGACAATGACATTCACGTTGCAATCGTTCAAGGAGGAACCCGGCCCAAGGGTTTGACTAAAAACTCTTTGGAATCATTAGCCAGTTTGTATCTTGAACCGTTATGGGTTTTTACCAAAGCTGAAAGCAACTATTCACAGTTCCGCGATTTAGCAGGTCAATCGATTGCGATTGGTTATCCTGAAAGCGGTACCGAAGCCATTATGAAAGTGTTGCTTAAAGCGAACGGATTCATAGATCAAACGCCGGTTGATGCTGAAGAACCTCAACCGGAAGAGGAGGCAGCAGATCATTCGCCCGCACGGTTTGTTTTGCAGGGAGGGGACGAAGCGGCAACGCTGCTCAAAGCTGGCAAAGTTGACGCGGCCTGTTTTGTGATGCACCCCAACAACAAATTGGTGCGTGAATTAATGACTGATCCCAAAATTACTCTTTTAGCTTTTGATAGACAGCAAGCCTACCGCCAGTTGTTTCCCTATCTTTCAGATGTGATTCTTGCAGAAGGGGTGCTCGATCTTGAAAATAATATTCCCCCTCAGGAAATCCCTTTAATCGCACCGGCTGCAAATCTGGTTGCAGCTGCAAAACTTCATGACGCCTTTGTGCCACTTTTTATTGAGGCTGCAAGCACAAATTTCGAGCGAGAAAACCTATTGATTTCTGACGATAAATTCCCGTCATTAAGTTTTTCAGAATTCCAGCCTCATGTCGCGACGCTCAGCTTTTTCAAATCCGGCCCCTCGTTGTTATATCGATACCTGCCTTTTTGGATTGCTTCGCTGCTTGACCGCATGAAAATTATGATCATTCCGCTGCTGACATTAACGATACCGTTAGTTAAAATTGCACCACCTGTTTATCGTTGGCGAATACGCTCACGAATTTATCGCTGGTACGATTTACTGCATCAGATGGATCAACGATTGGAGCAAGCGGACAAGGAAATGATCGACAAAAAACTAAATGCTTTGCAAACGATGGAATCTGAACTCGAAACCATTAAAGTGCCTCTTTCTTTTATGGAAGAGTTTTATAATCTGCAAGTGCATCTGGAACTCGTAAAAAAGAAAATCCAACGACGAGCCATTCGGTTCGAAAACAAAAACACGTAAGATAAAACAGACATCGCTTACCAACTCCAAAGGAAAACAAAAATGTCGCAAGCACTTCTGTTAATTGATATTCAGCAGGATTACTTTCCTGGTGGCCAGATGGAGCTTGAAGCCATGCAGCAAGCCAGTGACAAGGCGGCAGAATTGTTAGCATGGTTTCGAAATCAAAAGTTACCCGTGATTCATGTTCGACATGTGTTCCCAACAGCGGAAGCCCCCTTCTTCAAACCAGACACCCCAGGCATTGAAATCCATCCGACTGTTGAGCCAATTTCAGGCGAAATTGTGATCACCAAGCAAAACGTGAATTCATTTCAAGGGACCGACTTGAAGCTCAGACTCGATAGTTTAAATATCGATGAGCTGGTAATCTGTGGAGCGATGAGTCAGATGTGTATCGAAGGGACAACCCGGGCAGCTGCGGAATTGAATTACAAATGCCAAGTCATTCACGATGCCTGCGCCACCTGTAACCAGGAATTCCAGGGACGCACAATTCTCGCTCAAGACGTGCATGGCACTGCGATGGCAACCTTAGGATTTGCGTACGCACAGGTACTTTCCACAGACGAATGGAAAAAGTCGAACTAATACACAATCGACGAAGGGGATCTGTATAATTTGATTCTCCCCCTTGGGAAGGGGGAGTTAGAGAGGGTTTTAAAACCGACCTTTTATACCAAACTCAATAAAGACCTGAGTTGCATGATTGATCGTGGCCTTGCACTTACAAGGTGTTAGGGGACATCCAACGCGCGAACAATTACGCGAATGCGTATTAGAACTCGGCGTTTTTGGGAGTTCTGGGGAAGGGGATGCAGTCGCGGATGTTTTGCATGCCAGTGAGCAGTTGGATCAGGCGTTCGAATCCCAAGCCAAATCCGGAATGCGGGACTGTGCCGTACTTGCGCAGGTCGGTGTACCACCAGTATTCTTGTGGATCAAGATTGCACTCTTTCATGCGACCTTCAAGAGTATCGAGCCGTTCTTCCCGCTGGCTGCCTCCGATGATTTCGCCGATACGAGGCACAAGAACATCCATCGCTCGCACGGTTTTTCCATCTTCGTTGCATCGCATATAAAACGGTTTGATGGAACGCGGATAGTCGTGCAGAATGATCGGTTTTTTGAAGTGCTCTTCGGTTAAGTATCGCTCGTGTTCAGATTGCAAATCGTGTCCCCATTCGACAGGGTACTCCCATTTCTTCTTGGCAGAAGTCAGGATTTCGATGGCGTCTGTATAACTGACTCGTTTGAATTCGTGGTCGAGAATATGGTGAAGCGTTTCCAAGACTGTCTTGTCGATGCGAAGATTGAAAAACTCCATGTCTTCCTGGCACGATTTGAGTACGTGCGAAATGACATACTTAATAAAGTCTTCTGCCAGACGCATGTTGTCATCGAGATCAGCAAATGGCACCTCGGGTTCGACCATCCAGAATTCTGCCAAGTGACGCGTTGTGTTAGAATTCTCAGCTCGAAACGTGGGGCCAAACGTGTAGCAAGGTCCGAGCGAAGTCGCAAAAATTTCTGCTTCCAGTTGACCGCTGACAGTTAATGAAGCTGGCTTTCCAAAGAAATCTTGCGAGTAATCAATTTCGGTTTTTGCCTGAGCAAGCCTGGCAAGATCGAGCGTGGTCACGTGAAACATTTCACCCGCGCCTTCGCAGTCGCTCGTCGTAATAATCGGTGTCTGTATGTTCAGGAATCCGTTTTCCTGGAAGAAGTTGTGAATGGCAGCAGAGGCTGCATTTCGTACCCTGGCGATTGCCCCGAATGTGTTTGAGCGGGGACGCAGATGCGCGATTTCTCGCAGGTATTCAAAGCTGTGTTTTTTCTTTTGCAGCGGGAATGATTCCGGGTCTGAAATCCCGAGTACTTCCAGATGCGTTGCCTGCAACTCAATACGTTGCCCTTTCCCGGGGGACTCTTTCACCGTGCCTGTAATTTTCACAGATGCCCCGGTGGTGACCAGCTTGATCGATTCTTCGTATCCGGGTACGTCGTTATCAACAACAATTTGCAGGTTCTTCATGCAACTGCCATCGTTCAGTTCGATGAACGAGAATCCATGCTTGGAATCACGGCGAGTTCGAACCCAGCCGCAAATTTCCAGTGATTCTCCGGGTTGTTTGTTTTCAAGAATTGATTTGATACGCAACATGGTTTTGATCTCTCGAAAAATCTCTTTCTGAGTATGGCCAAAGCTGAGAAAAGCCGGCCGCGTATTATTCTAACGAGATAGCAATCTTTCACCACTCCAGTTATATTTACTTATACTGATCTGAAAAAATGAGCCAGTGGGTGTTACCCAGCTGATCAGTACACTGTTTCATAAACTGTCCTGTCATGGATAAAACAACAACCAACATCCTCAAGTAACCAGGGCCATTATTGGCCCGGCTCGCCTTGGAAACCTCTGTTTGATTATCGAAGAAATATGTCAAAATTATTTTTGTGTTTGCTTACTGTTGTCGTCCCATTATTAACCTGCTGTTCAAGTGCGACTTTTGCGCAGAAGCAGACAGCAGGTAAGCCGATTTACAATTCTCAAAAAGAGGGCGAGAATCCTTCGTCTCCTTTAGAGGCCGCGAATGCGATTACGGTTCCTGAAGGATTCCGTGTGACGCTGTTCGCCGGAGAGCCTGACGTCTCGCAACCGATTTCGATGGAGACCGATGATCGGGGTCGTTTATGGGTGAGTGAATGTTACACGTATGCAAAACAAGGTTTCGATGATGAGCTTCGGGATCGCTTACTGATTCTGGAAGACACCGATGGCGATGGCGAACACGATCTGCGAAAAGTTTTTTGGGATCAGGGAAATCGATTGACTTCTATTCTTCCCGGCACCAAAGGTTGCTGGATTTTGAATCATGGAACTCTGGCCTGGCTGGCAGATGAAAACGGAGATGACATCGCAGATGGCGAGCCGCAAATAATTCTTGATGGATTCAATTTTCGAGAAGTCGGGCACAATATTGTTGGTGGTATGATCTCAGGGCCGGATGGTTGGATTTATGGTCGGCATGGGATTTTGGGAAGTTCTCTTGTCGGAAAGCCTGGAGAGTCAGCATCGCAGCGGACACCACTAAACTGTGGGGTCTGGCGTTTTCATCCTCAGCAACATCACTTCGAAGTCCTTGCCCACGGCACAACCAATCCCTGGGGACTGGACTACAACGATCTGGGAGAGATTTTCTTCACTAATAATGTTACGGGGCATGGCTGGCACGTTTTTCCGAATGCTCATTACAAGCGAATGTACGGTGCAGATTTCAATCCACATTATTACGAATTGATCGATCAGCACGCCGACCATTATCACTGGGACCATTCCATGAAATGGACCGAAAGCCGAACCGGTGATGGACTGCATGGAGAACTTGGTGGCGGGCATTCTCATTGTGGATTGATGATTTATCTAGGAGACAATTGGCCCCAACAACATCGCAACAATATGTTTATGTGCAACACCCACGGTCGCAGAGTGAATCAGGATATTCCGGTTCGCAAAGGAAGCGGCTACTCGATTACGCATGGACAAGATTTTCTGTTTGCCAATCAGCCGTGGTTTCGCGGCGTGAATATGATTTACGGACCGGATGGCGGAGTCTATTTAAGTGACTGGACCGATCTGGGGGAATGCCACGATCATGATGGAGTGCACCGGACATCAGGACGGATCTACAAAATCACTTACGGGAAACCGCAGCCGTATTCCGGAAAAGATCTGGGAACACAAAGCCTTAATCAACTGGTCAAATTACAGCTCCACAAAAATGATTGGTATGTACGTCATGCAAGAAGGATTCTTGTGGATAAAAAAGTTGCAGGCGAAGATGTTTTCTCTGCAATTAAATCACTACGAGAAATGGCAAAAAGCAATCCTGATATCACAAGACGACTGCGTGCCATTTGGTCGCTGTACGCGATGGAAGCATTTCCGCAAGCAGACCAAATCGATCTGCTTGCCAGTGATGAAGAACATTTACGAGTTTGGGGCGTGCGGTTGCTAAGTAACTACCCATCGATTTCTCCCAAAGTGGCCCAGGCGTTTGTGGATGCAGCAAGCAAAGAAAATTCTGCCTTGGTTCGCCTGTACCTTGCTTCTGCGATGGTGAAAATCCCAGGCAATGAACGCTGGTTGCTTGCAAGTCATTTGTGTTCTCACTCAGAAGATATCGACGATCATAACCTTCCGCTTCTCATTTGGTACGGCATTGAACCAGCAGTTGTCGAGCACCCCCGACAAGCTCTGAAGTTAATGCGTTCCACACAGATACCACTCGTTAGAAAATTCCTGGCTCGCCGGTTGATGCATGAGAATGAACAGGGAAGTTCGATCACAAAACGACTCGTAGAAATTTTGTCGAACTCGGAAAGAAACGAAGCGTTTCAGTTAGCCGTTTTGCAGGGCATGTCAGATGCAACCAAAGGGTGGCGCAATACCCCGGCTCCTGAAAACTGGTCAACAGCAAGTGAAAAGTTAATGACCAGTTCCAATAAGCAGATTAAAGAATTGACACAAGAATTATCGGTTGTCTTTGGCGATGGTCGGGCAATGGACGCGTTGCGTGAATTGGTTGGCAACAAAGAAGCTTCTGTCATTGAACGACAAAATGCATTAGAAATTTTAACCGCGAGCCAAGTCGAAGGGATCTTGGCTTTACTGAAATCAAGCTTAACCGACAAAGTCCTGGAAGAGGTTGTTGTGCGTGGCTTAGCTGGATTTGAAGATCCCGAAATTCCAATCCTGCTTGTACGTTATTATCAACGGATGGACAAGGGGGCTCGGGAAGCGAATTTGGATACGCTGTGTGCTCATGAAAAATCAGCACAGTATTTATTGGAAGCACTCAAAAACAAGAATGGCAATCTCCCTGATGTGGTACTCTCTGCGACTCAGGCCAGACAAATTGCGAGCTTCAATAATCCAGAACTTGCCAAATTACTGGAAGAAGTCTGGGGGACACTCGGGACGACAGATGCTCAAAAAGAAAAACAGATTGCCGAGATCAAGCAGCGAATGAGCGACGCAGTTCTTGCAGCTGCCAATCTGAAGCAGGGCCGGGCATTGTTTGAAAAGACGTGTGCGAACTGTCATCGTCTGTATGATGCGGGGAAAAATATCGGGCCAAACATCACTGGGTCGAATCGAGATAACATCGATTATCTGCTGGTCAATATTATTTCGCCATCTACTGTTGTTCCGAATCAATACAAGATTTCAACCATTGTGCTGAAAAGCGGGCAGGTGATCAACGGCACCATTATCACTCGAACAGACAAATCGCTGACAGTGCAAACAGAAAAGCAATTGATGAATATTGATGCTCAAACCATCGAGCTAATCAATCCGTCTGCACTTTCGTTAATGCCCAACGGGTTGATGGATAAGTTTACCGACGAGCAAATCCGAGACCTCTTCGGCTACCTGCAATCAAAACAACAAGTGGCGTTACCTGCTGAATGATAACCTGGCAATCTCGTTTTGCTTGTTGCCCACTAAATTGTTATTCATTTCCAATTCAAATGGGGTGCCACTGTCTGGCTTGCCCAGCAGTGTGGTCGCGGTGGCAGGCTTTTCGCATTAACACCGAAAATGCCGTTAAAAGTTGACTCTGCTTTATAAGAATCGCAGTCGTGGATCGCACTGCTGGGCAAGCCAGGCAGTGGCATCCAACTTCGCTCGTGCGTCAGTCGTAGGTGGGGACTTCGACTGGGGCACTCTCACTACTTGGCTTGTTCTACCAGTCGGACCGGGACGTTCTTTTTTGCCAGGTACTCTTTGGTTTCGTTGATTGTGTACTCGCCGTAATGGAAGATGCTGGCTGCCAAAACTGCGTCGGCTTTTCCTGCCGTCACTGCCTGGTACATGTGCTCGGGCGATCCACATCCGCCACTGGCAACCACGGGAATGCCAACTGCATCTGAAACGGCTGAGGTGATTTCGATATCGAACCCGTCCTTGGTTCCATCAGCGTCCATCGAAGTCAGCACGATTTCGCCTGCCCCCAACTCTTCAACTTTGCGTGCCCATTCGACAGCTTGCAAACCGGTTGGAATTCTTCCGCCATTAATGTGCACATCCCAGAATTCCTTGCCATCTTTCTGAATCCGTTTCGGATCGATATTCACGACAATGCACTGGCTACCAAATCGTAACGCGGCTTCCTTAATGAAATCGGGATCCTTCACTGCAGCGGAATTGATCGATACTTTATCACATCCCGATTCCAGCAGAATGCGGATATCATCCACCGTGCGAATACCGCCTCCAACAGTCAACGGCATAAAGAGGACTTCCGAAGTTCGCTTGACGACATCCAGAATGATCTCGCGTTTTTCGTGAGAAGCGGTGATGTCCAGAAAGACGAGTTCGTCTGCCCCTTCCCTTTCGTACCGCGATGCGATCTCGACCGGATCTCCCGCATCACGCAGATTCAGAAAGTTGACCCCTTTGACAACACGGCCATCGTAAACGTCAAGGCAAGGTATGATTCGTTTGGCAAGCATAAGATTTCACCGTGTGAAGTTCACAAAAGAGGAACCAGTTATGTAGTATTACATCTACTGATAAATGACAGACAACTTGACTATTTATGAGTTTGATTTCCTGACATCTCAGACAGGAAGAAATAAAATGAACCGCAGAGACGCAGAGAAATTCCAGGTGTATCTTATTTCAACACAATGCGAAGCCGTAAATCTCTTGAGTTATGTTGATTGTTTCAATGCTGTTTTTTGACTCGGTGTTCTCTGCGTCTCTGTGGTGTAATAAAATTATCCTTTTTAATTTGTGCCCAATCGGGCTTCAAAATTCATTATCTAAATGACTGACCTTTAACGCTAGTTGGACTAGTAGGGTGTGGTGCTTGCACCCACCTTCGTGTGCCCATTGAGTCTCAAGCCAAAAAAAGCTGGGTTTTGACCCAGCCTACGCTACTAACTCCCCCTTGGAAAGGGGAGAACTAAACTTCCAAAGCAGAACCTTGGAACGTCAATACAGCCGCGTATCAGAAATACGCGGCTGTATAAATTCAATCGATCAATTCGAAATTAAGAAATCGTGCCGCCGTAGGTTGCGGTATCTCCCAGGATTTCTTCGATTCGAAGTAACTGGTTGTACTTGCAGATACGGTCTGTTCGGCTGGCTGATCCTGTTTTGATCTGACCAGTTCCCAAAGCCACTGCCAAGTCTGCAATGGTTGTATCTTCCGTTTCACCAGAACGATGACTCATGACCGCGGTGTACTTGTTACGGTAAGCCAGGTTGACAGCTCGAATGGTTTCGGTCAATGTGCCGATCTGATTCACCTTCACCAAAATACTGTTGGCGATTCCCTTATCGATGCCGGTTTGCAATCGTTTGCTGTTGGTCACAAACAAATCGTCACCCACAAGCTGGCACTTGTCGCCAGCCGCATCGGTTAGTTGTTTCCAACCATCCCAATCGTCTTCGTCCAAGCCATCTTCGATGGAGCAGATCGGATATTTATCAACCCAATCAGAAAGCAGTCCAGCAAAGGCTGCAGAGTCGTAAGTGGAACCTTCCAGCGTGTAGATCTTTTTCTCTGCATCGTAGAATTCGCTGGCAGCACAATCGAGTGCAATTTTCACTTGCTCGCCCGGCTTGTAACCTGCTTTTTCGATGGCAGTAAGAATGACTTCGATCGCTTCCTGGCTGTTTGGCAAATCAGGAGCAAATCCCCCTTCGTCACCAACTGCGGTGCTCATGCCTTTGTCTGCGAGAACTTTTTTCAACGCATGGAAAATTTCTGCACCACATCGCAGAGCATCAGTAAAGGAAGTGAAGCCCAAAGGCATGACCATGAATTCCTGGATGCTGATTCCATTATTCGCGTGCTCACCACCATTAATGATGTTCATCATCGGAGCCGGAATGCAAGTTGCAGCTGGTCCGCCGATGTAACGGAACAACGGCAGATCGCAAGAACGAGCAGCCGCATGGGCAGCTGCCAGGGAGCAAGCAAGAATTGCGTTTGCACCCAGGCGTGATTTGTTTTCGGTTCCGTCGCACAGGATCATTGCTTGATCCAAAGCTACTTGATCGGTCACGTCCATGTCGTAGAGAATGTCTGCGATTTCGCCATTTACATTCTGGACCGCATTGAGCACAGACTTGCCGAGATAAACAGATTTGTCGCCATCTCGTAATTCGAAGGCTTCGTGCGTTCCGGTACTTGCTCCACTGGGGACAGCTGCCCGACCAATGGTGCCGTCTTCCAGTTCGATATCAACTTCAACTGTTGGATTGCCGCGGCTATCAAGAATTTGCCGTCCGAACACACCTGTAATCGCCATCCCCATCAAACAGACTCCTCAATTATCTTAGTAATTCAACATATCGCCCAAACGCCAGCACAAACCGACCACTCAAGACGAATCCGCTAGAAGACTCGTTTGTACCACGCGATGAGGCAAACATCTATCGTATCAACCCGTTTTTTGCAATTTAAGCCCTAACAGCTAACGCAGGAACATTTTGATGCATCGCCAAAAAGCAATATTTCGCTCTGATATCTATCAATAATACCAGCCCAAAGCGTCAACGTCTGAGTTCATTTCGATTCAGTGAAGTAGGCAGGACCATGATTCAAATCACAGCCTGGGATGTTATTTGAATTGACCTTCAGCTTGGTTCCGGCAATGGTATCTATTCCGGCCGGGTGCCAAGGCTTTGTTGTATTGATGCCCGACAGATTCGCCCATCTTTTTGGTTTTAGAGATTCAACAGGCACACGAAGATGGGTGCAAGCACCACATCCTACTTCTGGAATCCAGCTTCCGGACTTAGACAAAATCAGCTTATTGATTCTGCGAACGGGAAGTTCGCAAGAAATAGACCGCAGAAATGACCAGAAATGCTCCCACGAAAAAGGGAAGCGAGTGAGAAGGTTCGAGCAGATAATGCAGCGGAGTATTCTCTACCACCGGCTTCCCATGCCCTGGATGAGCCAGCAGGGTTCTGCTGGAAGACGCGACAATCAGTAAGCTTAAACTGGCAATTTTTTTCATCATTTACAACACTGTTCAACAGAACGTTTTCAAGATTATTGGATGTAGGCTGGGTAGAGTCTTTACGAAACCCAGC
>JAESQE010000560.1 GCA_016765335.1 Planctomycetaceae bacterium | reverse complement strand
CGCGGGCTGGGCTGTATAGAGGCTTGCGATACAATTAACCCGCCAATCAACGCCAGAGTTAAAGATGCATAACGAAGTTGTGTATTGCTCCATACAGGCATCATAAATGATATAGTGCTCACGGCTTTACTTTGCCTGATCTGCCTCCAAACATCAGATTCCAGCCGATTAAGGCGGTTATAATCCGGCTCTTTCTGGAAGGATCGATCTAGTAATTTATCAATAACTTTCAACAACATGGCTTTTACTCCGTTCATGCAACCTTACCCCATTATACGAACCAAATAACACGATCCCTCAAAAATATAATTTTTTTACTATATATTCTCTAGCTTACATATAATACTCAACGCAGAAATTAATCCACTTTTCAACTTCATCCAACTAAATTAAAGTGATGCCCATGAATCAAAAATCACAATACATCATTCCCTTTGAATCTTACAAAACCTTGTTAGAAATCCAAGGTCTTGCAGACGGTATCAACAAGAATGCCGAAGAGATTTATGAATATGATGCCGAATCTTTAGCAAAAGAGCTTCTATCCGTAATTAGAGAAATAAGACAAAAAACATTTGATGTTTTTGAAAGTGCAATGCCAATAGAAAAAAATACACCGGATTAAAACTCTATTGATAAAAATATTGCCCTAAATACTCTCCATTAACCCACATTTTGACGTAATGGGGCTTTGGCCGGATCAAAGCTTGGTAATTCTCGCACCTGTAATTTTCTTTATATTGTTGTGGAGCGCATTGTGTACGATAGCACAGCCCTTGCGTAGCTCTACTATATCCTTGTCGTTTTTCTCTTAAAACAAAACCCTCATCACACGGCTCAAAACGCTCATAACCGAGTTGATAATGTCCATAAACTTTTTCTCCATTTGGCCCTGTTGTGCATGACGATAATTTAGGAAGAGGATCGCGCCCTTTCTTTATACGTTTTTTAAATTCACTATAGGCTCCGCCACAACCTGACGGAAATCCACCCGGCAAACAAATCCAAATAGCGCAGGCGTCTTGACTGGAAGCTAGTGCCATTTTGCCATTGGAAATAATCAGCACGGCCATCACGATTATCATAAAAAATTTCATTTACTTTTATCCTCCTGCTCTATGAAAGAAGTCTGATACTGCTGAGAAAATTGTCGCAATGTTCTAATAAGCGCTAAAAAATCAACCCTGATGTCGTTTGGCACACTATAGAATTCACTTACAAGTTGAAGAAGGTCATGATCTTCAATGTTAAACGGCGCGAGCTTCTCTATAAAAAAGTAATTGATGGAAACGCCAAGAATATCAGCACAATTCTTAAGTCTTTCTGCCGATAGCCTATTCTCACCTGTTTCATATTTGTGAATTTGCTGCGCTCTAACGCCTATAAGGTCACCTAATTCCCCCTGTGACAGCCTTCTGTTTTGGCGAAGAAAGCTTAATTTTCTTCCTAAATTTGCGTTAAAGTCTATGTTTGCTGATCTGGCTTGCTCCATTTTTTTATCCGTTCATTTGGTTCACAAGCACAAGCCAAAGCTTCCAATCTCATAACTTCATAGACACATATCCCTAAAATTAGGCCAACAAGGGCATGTGCGGGTTAATGCTGAGATTATGATCGGGATTATCTGCTCACATAATAGGATTCAACCTATTGCGTATAAGTTTAGTCCATTTTTAAACCCTGACGTGAAAGTCCTTGTAATTACAGAGCTATAGCCTTCTATGGGAGAAAATAACGAATTCAAATGAGGGAGTACCATGCGCAGCACACATCTATTATTTTTAATGCTTTCACTGATACTTATTTCATTTCCAGAAACTGCATATGCACAAGCGTTATTTGATTCAGGCACTAATTTCCTTACTGCTCTGCAAAACCTTCTTACCAACACATGGGCAAGAATTATTGCCATTATCGCTGTCATTGGTCTTGGCATACTCTGGATGACAGGAAGATTGGCGTGGGGTGTGGCAGCATCAATAATTGGCGGAATTATACTTGTTTTCGGCGCCCCCGCGATCGTGGACAGTATAGCTGGCTCGCTTTAGAGAGGCAGCAAATGAATTATGAAGAAGACATAGATTTTGACCCATTATTTGTTGGTATGACCAGACCCCCAATAGTCATGGGCGTTCCAATGGAATTCTTTGGTATTAACTTTATTTTATTTGGAATAGGCATGATCGCTTTTTCCTCCTTAACAGCAAAAGCACTTTTTGTTTTGCTTGCCTGCTTACCTCTCCATGCTTTGGGGTACATCGCAACGGAGAAAGAGCCTCACTGGATGAGCATCTATCTCACAAAAATTACCAAATGTGGGCCTATCCAAAACAAGGGATTTTGGAAAACTAATAGCTATAAACCATGAGGATAAGAAATAATTTTGTTAAAAGCCATAAGAAGAAAGGATATGCAGCTTGGAAGAATCGCACAGCGTGAAGTCACTGCGGCAAGCTTCATTCCGTATTCAAGGCATTATGACGACACAACATTAAAAACCAAAACAGGATACCTTCTTAAAATTATAAAGATTGAAGGGCTTCCTTTTGAAACTGCCGATCAAGCTGATTTAAACGCCAGAAAGAACATCCGTGCAACACTATTAAGAGGCATCAGTAACTCTCGCTTTGCTATTTATCATCACACTATTCGCCGCCGCGTATCAGATAAATTAGACGGATTGTTTGAAAATGATTGGTGCCGACAACTTGATACCGCCTATCAAGAAAAACTGTCTCAAAAAAATATGTTCGTGAACGAACAATATATCACAATCGTAAGGCGCCCACCGCAAAGCAAAATTGGAATAATGGCCAATATTAGCGGTATTGTCTTTTCTTCTCTAGACCGTTCTGCAAGAGAACAAAAAGACATTGAAAACCTTAAAGCTCTGAACGAAGCCGTAAACAATATTATTTCAACACTAAAACCATATAAGCCAAGGGTTTTGAGTGTTATTGATACCGACAAAGGTGCATTTTCAGAAAACCTATCATTTCTTTCCTATTTGGTAAATTTAGAAGATAAGCAGATACGTTTGCCCGCCTGCTCTATAGCAGAATATTTACCTGAAAAACGGATTTCCTTTGG
>JAESQE010000559.1 GCA_016765335.1 Planctomycetaceae bacterium | reverse complement strand
TGAAGATGGGTGCAAGCACCGCATCCTACTTCTGGAATCCCGCTTTGTTTGTTCTTCGTGTCTTTGAGCCTTTGTGGTTCAATAATCGTCCAAGAAACAGGTTCCATGGCCGGAATTTCGCTTCGCTCATTCCGGCCTACAGCTCTAAAATCGTTACGGGGGGTCGTAGCCGCTGCCGCCCCAGGGGTGACAGCGACAGATTCGTTTTGTGCCACGCCATGCACCGCGTACTGCTCCGTATTTGAGAACTGCTTGGATGAAGTAGTTGCTACACGTGGGGCTGTATCGACATTGGCGACCAATGAGCGGGCTGAGCGTCCATTGGTAAATTCGCACCAGACCAATCAAGGTCTGTGCGGGAAGCTGCCAAAGTGTTTGCAAAATACGAGGGATCATTTCGCCTTGTACGAATTGGTTTGAGAAAAAATGTATGCCACTCGCAAACAAATACGCGAATACGTATTACTTCACTGGTACCGGTCGTGCGGTCTCAATACTTTTTGCTTCGGCATGGCAAAGTTTCACGGCGTTGAGTGCGTGCTCAGCAGACAGGAAGGGAGAACACTTTCCGGTTTTCAGCGCATTGGCAGCGGCCTTAAATTCTTCTGCAAACGCTCCGTACCATTCTGTACTCCCTTTGAGTTTGGGAATTTGAGTCCGTCCGTTATTTTTCAAGACAACCAGCGGACGATTCACAACCCATTCTGTTCCGTAAGTTCCTGCATCAAATTCAATCGTTGCCTTTTCAAAGAACGCCTGGTAACCGTGAGCAAACTGCAAAGCTGAAGATGCGATCGCTCCACTGGTACAAGTAATCGCAGGACCATTTTCATACAAGTAATTTGTTTGCGTATGCTCAACGAGTCCGTCTTGCGATTTTCCAACAGAAAAGACTTTGTCCGGCAATCCACATGTTGAAGAAATGAAGTGGTTGTCGTGAATATGCAAATCGATCCCAAAGCCCCCCATTTCGATCATGTCTTCAGGAAGATTCAGCCACTTCGGCGGACAGATCACCCGTCGCATGTTCAGAGCCAGCAGTTTGCCATATTTTTCCTGCTCGATACATTCTGCCAGAAATCGGAATTCAGGAAAGAAAGGGAGCACGTGAGCAACCATCAATAACTTTTTCGCCTTCTCGGCTTCTCTCACCATACGGATTGCTGCCTTGGACTGCACGGTGATCGGTTTTTCGACCATCACATGCTTGCCAGCTTTCAAGGCTTCAATAACGACTTGTTCGTGTTTGTCGACCGGCAAACAAATATCAACAAGATCAACTTCAGGATCATTGAGAAGATCGTGATAGTTTTCATAAGCAACAATCCCGTCTAAATCGACATTGCTACTGCCTCGGGGGCCGAAATTTCCCTGGATTGAAGACCAGTCACCATTTCGCTTTTTGGCACTACGGGTTGCAATCGCATGAACCTTCACATTTCGTAAAGAATTCGCAGCCTCAAAGTGCGTCATTCCCATAAAACCCAAGCCAATAATCCCGATCTTCATTTTATTTCCTGACTGCATTCCTGCTGATATATATGGCGTATTTAATCTTCAACTACTGATTTATACTGTTAAATCATATCAATCCCAATTAACACTAGCTTTCGGCATCGTTCGTCGTCTTGTGCTGGCAAAGGTTGAGAGAATGCCCAACGCGATCCAAATACGTAAATGCGTATCAAGGGTTGCTTATAGTACCTACTGCCTGTTTGATTGTCACGCATTCGAACCATTAGCCCGGGGCTGCTCAGAAGTTTGGTTTGCCTATTTGGGTAAAGAGGCGTTGAGGATTCCAGGCGTTTTTACGTAAAAACTCAGCGATTTTAGCGATACCCTGACTGCAAAGCCAGTTTATTGTCAAGTTTCGCATTGCTGCAAGAACTTGTCGAGCGTCGTGGAGGAAATTAATCGCCGATACTCCACACGCCCATGCCCTTTGTTGATGGTGAAATGTTCGTCACGATTCGCTTCAATTCCACGCTGTTGGATAAGGGGGAGAAAAGCCTTCGGTTTTTGCGAAGGAAAGTTTGATTTCTTTCAGCAATGTCGGCTGATTTTCTTTGACCGTGAAAAATTAATCACCGCCCGAATCAACAGTCCGGGCAATCACTCAAAGCTGTCTCAAACCCTGAGTTGTATTGAAAGTGCGGCTTTGACCGTTGAATTTCCGCATGAAGTGCACTGCTGGACAAGTCAGTCTGCGGCACCCAACTTGAATTGGAAGTGAATAACAATTCGAGGGGGCATTGTGGAAAGACTCCCCCAGCGAACACCGTTAGTTGATATACCTAATACCTCGGGGTGCTACCCCGGCTTCCCAAGCATCAATGATGAAACCACAGCAACATTGATGCAAAAAACAGGGTTTTAATTTGGAGGTTTTTCGCTCAGCGAGGGTGCGTTGATTCCCCAAGGTAATAGCACGCGTGGGGCAATCGTGTAGGCATCTCGAATGCAGCGATTTAATGCTACGCCTCGGTAGGAAGCTCCGACAAATACGAGGCCCGGCAATTGCTCGCAGAATTGTTCGATCTGCTGAACTCGTTCCCGGTGCCCAAGAGTGTACTGCGCAATGCCTTGGGGATGGCGGAAGATCCACGTTTGCAGCGGATTCGTTCGAATCCCCAATGTGGTCGCAGTTGATTCCACAACTGTCTCGATCAATTCGGAATCAGACAGCGATAATATTTCCGGGTCGTGCGATCCACCAAAGATTGTTCGCAGCAACACTTTTGAAGTGGGTGCCTGGTTCGGGAAGATGCAACTGGTCCACAAGCACCCTAAAGCTCGAATGCCATCACGCCGGGGGATCAAATGTCCGAAACCGTTCAGTTCTCTGGGCAACGTTTTGCGATCATACGCATGTGAAACCACTGCGACATTTGCAAAGGAAATCTTCTGAAGCGTTTGTGATATTTCGGGTGTCAAATCTTTAACAATCTCAGCAGCCTGATAGGCAGGTACAGCCATCACGACCGAATCGTACTGTTGATGGTCGCCATCGCACGAAACGACAAATTGATCGCTCTGTCTACTGAGTGCGGAAACAGCATTGCCTTTTCGAATGACGTCGCTCATCACCGATGCCAATTCACTACTCAGGCGACCGGTGCCACCTTGGAGTGTTGTCAGCACGCCGGCTGGGCCAGTGGGGCTGCCACCCGGATCGGCCTGGGCTTTCTTTTTCTCTTTCTGCTTGGCGAACATGGCCCGGAACAGTCCGCCGTAATTCAATTCCATGGCTCGCATTTTGGGGAAGGTTGCAGGCAGCGATAACTGATGAATATCACCCGCAAAAATCCCCGAGACCATCGGGTCGAGCATCGTTTCAGCAAACCCGCGTCCTAGCCGCCTGCAACCGAAATCGTAGATGGTTTCGTCTCCATCATCTGATCGGGCAGGGGTAAAATATTCTTTGACAACACGTAGTTTTTCCCAAGGGCGTAATAGACCGCTGAGGAGAAACTTTGTTGGTGTTTCCGGGATTTTTTGCAGACGGTTGCGGGTATAAATGAAGCGATGCCCGGCAGCTGTATTTGCGGTGATTAATTCACTGGTCAGGCCTAACTGATCGACCAGCCGTCCGGTTAACGGTTCGCTGGAGAGCCAGCCGTTGGGGCCAAGGTCCAGCGAATAGCCATCTATTTGTTGAGATTGCGTGGCTCCGCCACAACGTTCATTCTGTTCGTAAAGCACCAGTTCGTGGGGTTGGTTTGCGGCGCGTAGTTCTTCACGAATACGAAACGCAGCCGAAAGGCCAGCGACACCACCGCCGATGATCGCCACTCGAATTGTCTTTGAAGAACTCTTAAGATCCTGATTCAAGATTCCACTCCTGAGCCAAAGCCTCGGCCACCATTTCGCAAAGGAAACCTTGCTGGTCTGGCGGAGTGATACGATGAAATCGTTCAAAGCCTAAAGGTTTGATCGCGTTACTAAGATTCTTATCGATATCGAGTAGCGTTTCGGTGTTGTCGCCCACGAAACTCAAGGGAGCAACAATCAGTTCCTTGAACCCATTTTCACGGGCCAGGGCTGCTTTTTCTTCTGCGGTTGGTCCCAGCCAATCGTCCCCTTCTTGAGACTGATAAGCTAAATCGGTCGCAACATCTCCCAACATCGCTTTGATTTTTTCGACACTTTCCTCAACTTCATCAACATACCGATCACCACTCGCGATGATCGAATTGGGCAGAGAGTGCGCAGTGAAAATGATGATCGTTTCAGCTGGATTCTTCACGGCTTGCTTGATCGCGTTCGCCCAACCCTGAAGATACGCTGGGGTTCGGCTGATGTTTTTGACGTGGTAATCAATCGGCGAATTCTGCTTTTTTGCAGCCCGGTTTAAGACAGATACACACGAACCGGTTAACGCAGAAGTTTCGTGCGGATAAAGATAAACCGCTGAGATGGGAGCTTTTTGTTTGACAGACAGTTTCGCTAATCCTTGAGGGATCGTCGGAAAGCTGTACCGAGTCGCTACTTCATATTCCAGTTCGATACCTTGGTCTGCAAAGTGTTTTTTGAGCTGCTCACCAAGTTTTTGCGCATTGGGGACAGCATTCGATTTGCCGCCGATTTCTGCATATCGCTCCCGTGTTTCCGCAGCTGATTTACTGGCAATCAACTGACTCAGCAACCAACGCTTGATCGGATTGCCGGGAATAATGTAGGGGTCAAAAAAGATCCGCTGTAAATACGGTCGGACTTCAGCCGGAGTTTGCGGACCACCCATATCCATCAACAGGACAGAGTGCTTCGAAGGAGCATCGTTCATATGGTTCTCGAATATCGTTTTTCTGTTTTACTGTCAGCGTTCAAATAACGGTCGAAAACCATCGCTATGTTGCGAACCACAAAAGTTCCCTCCAAAGTGGCATGCCAACCTGTTTCATCGTGGCGTAAGACACCTTGCTCAACAAACTTCTCTAGTTCGAGAATTTCTGTCGCAAAATAGTCTTCAAAATTAATGCCAAATTCCTGTTCAATCTTTTTCGGCAAAATGTGAAAGTTGCCCATCAGTCTAACGATCACGCGGCGACGCAAACGATCATCAGTAGAAAGCAAGTGGCCCTGAGTCACTGCCAGACCGCCTGCTTGTATTTGATCGATGTATTTATCGGTATCCATCTGATTGTGAACATAAGCCGCGGGGAAATCGCCAATTGAAGAAACGCCAAACGCGACCATTGTGTCGGTTTCTTGAACGGTGTAACCCATGAAATTGCGATGAATGTTTCCTTGCTTGAACGCAATCGCCATGTCGTCTTCAGGCAACGCAAAGTGATCCAGCCCGATCGCAAAGTAACCTGCTTCGATAAACGCTCGGCGACATTGAATTGCCAGCGACAAGCGTTGTTCGGGAGTCGGCAGGCCAAACTGTTCCAAAGATTTCTGATGAGGTTTGAGCCAAGGCACATGAGCGTAACCGAATACGGCTAAACGATCTGGACGAATTTCAATAATGGAATCGACCGTTCGCTTCCAGGTTTCTTCCGTTTGGAAGGGGAGTCCGTAAATGAGATCCAGATTGACCCCTTCGAATCCGACTCGTCTAGATTCTGCAACAAATTCAGTCAGTTGCTCCTGGCTGTATTCCCGCTTGACGGTCTCTTGAACTTTTGGATCCAGATCCTGCACGCCCATCGAAATTCGTTGGAACCCTTTGGACCTTAACATCGCTAAATGTTCGAAAGTTGTGACACGAGGATCGACTTCAATCGAACGCTCTGCCCCGGGGATGCTGGAAAAGTTGGCATCCAGGGTATCAATGACACTGCCGAGTTGTTCGGGATCTAGAAAGGTTGGTGTGCCTCCGCCGAAATGCATTTGACCCAGTTCGGGACGCTTGCCAAATAAATTGGCAACGGTTTCGACTTCGCGTTTCAGTGCATCCAGATATCGTTCGACCAGTGCCTGCTTTCCGGTGATGCGGACATTACAGGCACAGTACAAACACAATCGCTTACAGAACGGAATGTGTGTGTACAAAGCAATCGGCGATGTCGAGTCGTAATCGCGTAGCACATCCTTGTACACTTCAGAATCGACCGTATCTGACCATTGTGGTGCAGTCGGATAAGAAGTGTAACGTGGGCCTCGCGTACTGAAACGCTCGACTAAATCTCGGATATGCTGATCAGAAATATCCAAAGCGGAACTGCTTTCCGGTTTGTTCATTGTGGGTCTCTTTATGTCATTCGATGAAATCTAAATAGAAAACGCCCGCAACACGCAGTAATTTTTCTCTACACAGACACGTGTACCATTATAGACGGGAGGCTGTTTAGTTACCAGTTCTCTATTTTGGCCTGTTTCGAAGTTCCCGGGCGATCTTTGCTGCGAAATGGCACGCAGGTAGCAGATCCTGCTACTCGAACGGTCAGTTTTGCTTGTAAATTGGTTAGTAAAATAGGTATGTTATACTGTTGATGCAATTCATCGAAGAACATGAAGTCTGAATGAGATTTTCTGCAACCGAGACAACCCGCCTTCAATTACCCAAGATATCCTGGAGCACGCAATGAGTCCTTCTTCCCAGTTTAATCGCCGTAGTTTTCTTGCCGGCTCTTTAGCAGTCGTCCCCGCAGCGACTTTGCTCACATCGCCCAGCTTAGGTTTTGCCAACCATTTTGCAGCGAATGAAAAAATCAATATCGGCATGATCGGCGTGGGCAAAATGGCCTACGGTTCGCATCTTCCGCATTTGATTAAAATGCCTGAAGTGAAAGTGGTCGCTGTTTGTGATGTCGATAAAACACGACGTGAAGCCGCCCAGAAACGTGTGAACGATACCTACGGCAATACCGATTGCGATTTGTATAATGACTACCAGGAAATTTTGGCTCGTGAAGATATCGACGCTGTCGTGATCGCAACGCCAGACCATTGGCATTCCTTAGTTGTCATTCATGCTGCTCAGGCAGGCAAAGATATTTACTGCGAAAAACCGCTGACCAATAATCTGATGGAAGCCAAGCTGGTCATGGACATTGTGAAAAAGACCGGCGTCATCTTCCAGACTGGGAGTCAGCAACGTGCCAGTGATAATTTCCGTCATGCTTGCGAATTGGTTCGCAACGGGCACATTGGCGATATCAAGCAAGTCACCGTCGGTGTTGGTGGGCCATCGAAGTCTGATAACCTTCCCGATGAAGAAATGGAACCGGGACTCGATTGGGAGCGTTGGCTCGGGCCTGCTCCGATGCGAAAATACAGTTCGATCTTGAGTCCTCGCGGAGTGCATAACCATTTCCCAGCTTGGTGAAACTACCGCGAATACGGTGGTGGTGGCACAACCGATTGGGGTGCACATCACTTTGATATCGCTCAATGGGGATTGGGCATGGATCAATCCGGTCCTGTAGAAATTATCCCGCCAGAAAATCCAAAGTTGGGGCGGGGTGTCAAATTCATTTATGAAAATGGAACGGAAGTCCTTCACGGCGGACCAAGTGGCGTGACCTTCATCGGAACCGAAGGCGAAATTTTCGTTAACCGTGGAGCACTCAGTAGTAAACCAGAAGTGATCATCAAGCAAGACATCGCAGCTGATGGCATTCACTTATACAACACTCCTGGCGGATCTCATGCTGCTCATCGACAAGATTGGGTCAAAAGCATTGGCACTCGCAAGCAACCTTGTTGCCCGGTAGAAACCGGTGCTCGAACTGTCGCTGTTTGTCACTTGGCGAACATCGCTTACTGGCACAGCGAAGAACTCAACGGAAAATCGTTGAAGTGGGATCCGATCAAATGGGAATTTGTCGGCAACGATCTGGCAAACACCTGGCAAGATTATCCTTACCCACGTCGAAAAGGTTACGAACTGCCAACCAGCTAATTGATTCTCCCCCTTACCGAGGGGGAGCTAGAGGAAAACGTTTTTATTCAATGATATATAAATAAGAGGAACAAAAAAATGATGCGAAGAATGTTGCTGATCGCTTTTGTCTTAACCACTTTT
>JAESQE010000558.1 GCA_016765335.1 Planctomycetaceae bacterium | reverse complement strand
CCGGATCGCGTGGGGCGAATTTGAAAAACCGAAAACTGTTTCGCCACAAACGCCCACAGCCAGGACTTGGAATTCGCCTGTTTCATAGGCGTTTCATCAATTCCAAGCACCGACTGATACGCATTCGCGTATTTGTTTGCGAGTTGAATATTTCCTAAGTCCTGGTCAGTACAAGGCCACGATCGATCACGTAGCGCAGTTTTTAATTGAGTTTGGTACGAGTTGGCAACTGCAAGACCAGTTGATCATAAATCGGTCGCAGCGATTGAGTCGCACGATTCTGTAGTTTGACAACTAATCCGGTGCTGCAGGGAATGTTCAAAACCGATTCCAGGAACAATGCCGTGCGGCGTTTGCATTGTCGGTAATGAGCCATCAACAACGAAACGAACGCACTCAAACGTGGCCCCGATTGATGTTCCGGCACACCTTCCGGGAGAGTAGCACAGGTCGACTCTCCACAACCCGGACAAACCAAACGATGCCGCTGATACTCGATGATGAGCGGCTTGATTTCAGGCAACTCGAAGACCTGATGTCTGATCGGACTGCTGTCTTCGCCGATCAGTTTCTCGCCATAACGTCTGCACGCACTCGGCTTCAAAGGAACAATTTGATTGACCCGGTCGAGCGGAACCAACTCACGTTTATGTTTTTTGTGTCCTTTTTGTCCGCCACGTTTCTTCTTCGATTTCGGTTGGGATTTCGTGCTCGCAGGTTTTGCATGGGGATGCACCGAAGAAGGCGGCACCGAAGAATTCTGCGGCGTCATCTTCAAACGATCTTCAAGTTCCGTGATCCGTTTGAGGTGCTTTGCATTCTGCTTTTCCAGTTGATCAAGTCGCTGTTCCAGTTTCTGGATCACCGACAACAAAGAGTGTATAATCTCCTGGGCTTCAGGAGACTGTCGAGCGATCAATTCTTGTGTAATTTCCAAAGACATACAAAAAATATCGCAGATTTCCCCAAATCAGAAAACCCCAATCTCCCCAGGGTGACCGGGTGGCTCAGGGGAGTTATTCCCCTGAGCTCCCACAGATCCGTACGTGCTCGCATTAGAGCATACGGTTCCTCAGAACCATGATTACTACGTGTCTGGCCGGTGATGAATTTTCGGCAGGGGTAGCGGATACCGCTTCTCCAACCGCTCAAACTTTTCCCAGCTCAGCTTGCGTTCGCGATTGCGGCGGTTGAGCCAGCGATGCCAGGATCGTCTCGCCTGATGGCGAAAGTTACGTAACATCCTCCCGTTGCCACTCACGCCATAGTAGGCAAAGTGACCACGGATTTTCTGGCACAACTTGGGCCACTGCTCGCGTACCGGCATATGCCGGCAACTTCGACACCACTGGTCAATCGATTGGATCGCCCGGGTCAATCGTTTTGCGATCGTCTTTTTGGAAATCTGCCAATATCCCCTGCGAGACTTGCCCCAATAATGGGTGAAGCCCAGCAGGTCAAACGTCTCTGGCTGACTAAAGCCATCGCGCTGACGACCGGAATGGAACGGATGTCGAAAATCGATCAGCCGTGACTTTTCCGGATGGACTGACAGTCCATACTCCTCGAACCGGTCAGGAAGCAACTTCCAAACACGAAGTGCATCTTCCCGGTTTGAGAAAACGATCACAAAATCGTCTGCAAATCGGATGAGCTTGGCGCTCCCCCGAAGTTGCGATTTCACGGTTTCCTCGAACCATTGATCCAATACATAGTGCAGGTAAATGTTAGCCAACAGCGGAGAAATGACTCCCCCCTGCGGACTACCGGCGTCCGGGTAGCTGACGCTTCCCTCTTCCATCACTCCTGCCTTCAACCATTTACCGATCAGGCGTCGTATCACGCCATCACGTATCCTGCAGCTAACAAAGTCCCGAAGATGGGTATGGTTCAGCGTGTCGAAAAACTTTCGTAGATCGACTTCCAGAATCCATCCGCCGCCAATCCGCGTTGCTTCCTGACTTAATGCGTTTAACGCATCATGCGGTGAGCGACGCGGACGAAACCCGTACGACCCTTCGTGCTATTTAAGATCATTTCCCTTGCAGCTTTCGATTTTTCAACAGAAAGGTTGAGATTGGTGACGACTATCAGAACAAACCAGCCGTGCTGGGAAAATCCTGCTCGTAGATCGGCTCTAAAAGCATCACGATGGCACGCTGAAGTATTTTGTCTTCGAATGTCGGAATCCCTATCGGACGAGTTTCCGATCCAGAACCTTTCGGAATATGCTTCCGAAGAACTGGCGGTGCTCGATAGAGTCCCGATTTCGCACGTTGAAGCAAACCTTGCAGGCTTTCCTCCAGGTTGGCTTCATACTTCTGCGCCGACTGACCATCAACACCCGGCGTCCCACTCTTGCGAGTCAGACGAAAGGCTTCTCGAAGCCAGTCGATATCGATCAGGTGATTCAATGACGTAAATCCCAACTCCGGCGATTGCTCGGCTAGCCTCGCTATCCGTCGCCGTTTCGTGTACACGTCTTCATAATTCAGATTACTGGGCATCTGGCGTGTTTCTCAAAGACGGACCATTGTTCCGATGTCTCGCTTCCCTCCATCGGGTCCGATCAGAAATTCGTTCCCCGACTTCAACGGTACTATCAAGACACTGTGACTCCCTGTTTCTCATCTCGCTTCACTTCGTTTCCTTCGTTCCGCGATTGCCACAAATAGCACATGTCCTTCAATTCGCTCTCGATGCCGACATGTGCATTCACTGCATCGAGCCTGGAGCTTGTTCAACCGGCGACTCCATCCCGGGATTCTTCGTGGAAGAAACAGGGCCTCCCAAGTTCCTGGGGAGCCTCCTCTATTCGTTTGCCATGCTCACGCGACCCCGGTCGGATGGAACGTTTCTCACCAAAACAAAACGCCCATGCTGCCCCCACGCGTTCAAAGATGAAGGCTCCAACAAAAGTACTTTCGAGGCTCAGTCACATCGCTTCCGAATTCGCTGCGGGCACCGAGCACAGCTTGGTCGGCTTCGCAATGCAGGTTACCCAAAACACCACGCAAGACTCGCTCCTGGCTGCTGGTTAAGCTCTACCAGACGGGACTTGCACCCGTAAAGGCTCCAAAGTAAGGTTTCAGTTATCAGATTCACATAACATCCCCCTTTCGCCAAGCTTCTTGGCGCAATGAACGGTTACACGCCTTGCCGTTCGCTCTAGACCGTAGGCCGGAACAAGAGAATCGCAGTTCCGGCAAATGCGACTGACACACAAGGCAAGACAAAAGCCCCCAGAGAGAACTTTGAGGGCTTGGTCTTGATCATCAGTTAATGTGAAATCAGTTTTGCATCGCTCCGGCTGCCAGAAAAGATTCGAGGAATCCTTTGAGCTGATGGCTTCTTACAGGATGCTGCAATTTTCTGACCGCTTTGGCTTCAATCTGACGCACACGTTCGCGTGTCACTTTGAAGATTCGACCAACTTCCTCCAGCGTATAAGTGTAACCATCGCCTAAGCCGTATCGCAGTTTGATGATTTCTCGCTCGCGGTAAGTCAGGGTTCGAAGGACATGGTCAATTTTATCTTTGAGCATTTCCTGAGTCGCTGTGCTCACAGGACTTTCGGAAGATTTGTCTTCGATGAAATCACCGAAGAAACTATCTTCCCCTTCACCAATCGGGCGGTCCAAGCTGACAGGTTGTCGAGAAATTTTCAAGACACGTTGCGCCTCTTCTAAAGAGACTTCAGCAGCCTCTGCCATCTCTTCGATGGTTGGCTCACGGCCAAGATCCTGCACGAGATCTTTGCCTACTTTACGCAAGCGAGACATCGTTTCAATCATGTGCACAGGAATACGAATTGTACGTGCCTGATCTGCAATCGCCCGGGTGATTGCCTGACGAATCCACCAGGTTGCGTAAGTCGAAAACTTGTATCCTCTGCGGTATTCGTATTTATCGACCGCCCGCATCAGGCCAGTGTTTCCTTCCTGAATTAAATCAAGAAAACTCATGCCTCGATTGCGATATTTTTTTGCAATCGAAACAACCAGTCGCAAGTTGCCTCCAGAAAGTTCTCGCATTGCCGTTTCGTAGGCATCGATTTTTCTTGCCGTTTCCTTCACCCGTTTTTCAAGTGTTTCGGGTGTTTCGTAGGTTGTCAGCATTAAGTCGTGCAGTTCACGTTTGATGCAGGCCTGTTCGTCTTCGGTGTATTGTCGACGAGCGAGGATTTTCAGCTTCTTTTTCAGTTCGAGCATGCGAGAGGCAATTTGTTCAAGCCGCTTCAGAAGTGGGTGAAGTCGCTGAGTTCGCAGGCTGAGTTCTTCAACCAGAGTCACCATTTTACGACGGCGAGTCTCCATTATTTTGCGAGCTGCCTTCTGCTCCTTTTCGCTCAGATCAGGATCCATCGTGCGCAGGAAGTCTTTTTCGTTCTTCTGTTGAAGAAACTCAAGTGTTTTCAGATTATGAGGCATTCTGCCGATAATCTGTTGTTTTTCGAGACTCTCGGTTAACGAAACTTTAATCGTTCGATCGAAAGGTAATTCGCTGCGGTGCACTTTGCCTAAAGTTTCGACAGCTGCTCGCATCGCACAATCATTTTCCATCAGATGTCTGCGGAATTGCTTGCGAGTCACTTCGATTTTCTTGGCAATCGTGATTTCTTCCTCACGAGTCAACAGCGGGATTTCTCCCATCTGAGTCAGGTAAATCCGAACCGGATCATCAATCCGTCGTGAACCTTCTTCTTCTGAGTGAGAGATTTCGCCATTTCGCTTTTGCGATTTAGGCGTTCTTTTCTTCCTCGCGACCGGCTTTTTATCAGCGGCTCGCTTGGAAACAT
>JAESQE010000557.1 GCA_016765335.1 Planctomycetaceae bacterium | reverse complement strand
CATAATGGCAATCCCATTTAATGCAGCTGCCAAAACAACCATGATGCCGATGAGTGGATAGACCTCGACTGCACCTTCAACAATTAACTCCATGCCAATAAATCCAATCGTTCCTGGAAATCCGATTGAAGCCAGTCCGGTGAGCAGGAACAAACCAGCAAAGGTTGGCATATGTTCGTAGAGTCCATGATACTTTGTCAGTGTCAGACGTCCCATCCTGGCTTCAACTGCTCGGATGGTCAGACCAAAACCTCCCAGAGATAATCCAACCGAAATCGAAATACAAAGCGCACCGGTTAAGCCGATGGGCGTCAGCAGTTCCAATCCGACAAGCACGAGTGAGGAATGACTCAAAAACAAGTAACAGAAAAACCGTCTGGAATCCGATTGCACCAGCGCCATTCCCGCAGCGTAAACAGCAGTAATAAGCGAAACAATGGCAATACTTTGCAAAGCCCAGGGCGGGGCGATCGGCAATATGATTCGCATGATCATGTAAGCCCCGGTCATCGGAGTCACAAATAATAACGCGGTGCCAAAGGTAGCTTTTTCGAACAGATCGGTCATCCAGCAATGCACCGGAACAATTCCACTTCGAAGTAATCCAGCAGCTGTGAGCATCCCGCCGCCCAGCAGAATCAGCCAGCTATCCGTATCAGGAATTCCTGCTGCATCTTTGGGGACTATCCACCAGCCAACAACCGATAGTCCAACAAACAGTCCCATGTGCAGGGTATAAACGCCTGTTGAATTCCCGCGAGATTTCATTTCAATCCAAGGCGGAATTGTTGCAATAGACATCAATGCAATAATCATCCAAGGGTCGCGGCAACTTAATGTTGCAAGCAATATCCCTTCAGAAAACAGCATCCACCCCAGGGAAAGCCGCCCCAGCTTGGTGCGTAAAGTCGAAAGCACCACCATTAAATACAATAAGCTGACCAAAGGGAGCAGCGGAGCATTGAGTTCGTCGATCACAAAAATGTCTCTGTGAAAGATTGATTCCAGCACATCCCAGTGATCATGAGCTTCAAAAAGATGAAGCGTCATGAAATCGATCCATTCGCCTAACGCAAACAGAAATGTCAGTCCGCAAAGGACAACACACTGTGTGTAGGCAGCCGCTTGATTCTTTTTCAGTCCAATATAAATTGCCCCGACCAGCGGTATCAAGACCGAAAGTTCTAACCAGGGAAGATGAAGTTCTTGCATTATTTCAAATCCTCCATCGAGCTTGTCTCTGAGTGAGTTTGTTCATTCTGGTGTTGTTGATGTTCCAAATTGTCTCCGGAAAGATAATCGGTCCACTTTTTTTCTAGTTGATTGCACATCGTGAATAGACTGACAAAAGGCTTCACGATGAATTGATCAAGCATCGCATCGAGGTGACCTCGTTCCAGGGCAAAGCGATACAACCATTTTTGTAGTGAAGGAGGAATCGTTTGCTTCAGGGATGAACTTTGCTGAGGGAGATTCTTGCCCATCGCATTTTCCAGAGTGTGGTAGTCATGTAAAATACTGGGAGCTCGAAGTAATTGCAGTGTTCTTAAACAGGCATGACCGATAATGTGAATCAGCGCGATGTAATGTAAGCCAAGCCCAATTTCGACCACGATGATTCCCACTTGTGTCAAAGAAGCAAATGCCAATGCACTTTTTATGTCAGTTTGAGCACGGCCGACCAATGCTCCGAAGATAGCTGAGGTCAGTCCAAGAGTGATGACGCAGATTCTTAGTGTCATCGAAATATCCAGAAGCGGACTCACTCGCAACAGCAGGTAGACTCCTAGATGAACCGAAAGTGCTCCATAAAAAACAGCACTTGATGGAGTCGGGCCTTCCATTGCACGGGGCAACCAGCCGGAGAAAGGTATGAGTGCCGACTTACCAGCCGCTGCAATGAGCAGCATCAAGCCGACAAACAAAGCTTGATTGCTAGTGAGCGAAGCGATCCCATCGGGCCAGGGTTCGGTTCCCATCAGGCCGGAAAAATCTCCCGCCCCAGTCAAGTGGTGCAACGCAACAGCTGCCACTAAAAAGGCTGCATCAGCAAATCGATAAATCGCCCAGACCCGAACTGCATTAACAACCGGAGAGGTTCTTTCATGAAAGTACGCCACGAGTAACGCCGAGGAAAGTCCGACCAATTCCCAACCAATAAATAAAGTTTCAATCGTGCCTGCCAGCGAAGCAGTAATCATGCCCAGTAAAAACACAGCATAATACAGAAAGAACCGCCCATAACCAGGCTCGCGGTGCAGGTAGCGATTCGCAAACGCACCGATTGTTCCCACAAGAACCAAGGTAAGTATCACAAACGGAACCGAAAGTCGATCAAAGACAAACCGCAGATGAAAATGAAAGTGCTGTTCGGGAATGACAACCCAGTTGCCCAATTCGACCGGAACATTTCGCACGCCCGTGAGAAGCATCAATACCAAAACACCCACCGCAGCGATCAAGCCAACGACAACCGTTGTTTCGGTCCAGCGGGCCATTGCTAATTCACTCAACGGTCGATTGAACAACGCCGTCAATCCAAAAACTGCTAGTAAAAGCAAGGGCATTGCTAAAAGATTACACCCAGTCCATGAAAAATTGTATCAAAATCCATCAAACCACCTCCCCGGTCTGTGCAAGTGGTTGTTGATCAGATGACTTTGCCTGCTGATGCTCTTCGACTATTTGTGCAAAGCCCAAGTGATCGCGTTGTCCACGATACCACTGATGCGAAGAATGAACCTGGGGCAAAGTTGTTGATTCGAGATCGTAGAGTTGAAATTCGCCTTTGTGGAACAAGTGAATCGTGGATGAATCGGGATCGAGCGTTGCCAGTTGCACCCATTCATTTCGCACGAATCGATCAATCGTAGGATTTTCACTTATCACACCAAGCATCTTCTCTGGTGTTGTTTCGATGACAAACAGTATTCGCATTGGCTCATGAGTTTCAACCATTTGCCTGGACAGGCCGGTCCTCATGTCACTGGAAGCCCCTTCCATAACGCCAAGCAGTGAAGTAACGTTGTGAGGTAATTTTGAACCACAACCGTATCCGTCTGGGTCAACACAGGAGAAATAGTATTCCAAATTAATGCCAGCACAGACAGGGACCGCAGCAGCAAGAATACGAGCCAAAATAGTCGTCTGTTCGTCATCTTGAGTTGGGTTATAAGATGTCAGAAACGCCCGACGATCAAGGAATAACCCACGGCTCCATTCTCGCCGACCGACAAAGCAAAGGGCATCGGTCGCATGGTTATATTCGGGCCGTGCTTGAGAGAGATCTTCTGCACGTCCTTCGACATGCTTGAGCGCTTCGCTTGGTGTCAGTGTAAGACTGGCGGATTCAAACCATCGGCAACGTTCAAGCGCGTTGCGAGCGCGTGTTTCGTCGATCTGTGATCGAATTATCTCAAAATCTTGGCGATGCGATCGAGGTACACGATCAAGATCGTAGTACATAACGTCTTCATCGCAGGTGTTGTGAAAAGCACCAATAAAGATCGTATCTTCTGGAATCACTAACCCTCTTTTCAGAAGCATCGCTCGAATAACAGGGTCATTTGCCATTTGAGAAAAAGCCCGAGCATTAGGGCCGCCTTGGCCACCGCTGCAAGCTCCGCAGTTGTACGCCGACTCATGAGGATTGTTCAGGCTACTCGAACCGTGCCCAACGAAGATAACGATTCGTGATAAGTTTTGAATCAGCCCAATGTCCTGCAAGATTCGCTCGACGATATCCGTCATCTCCTCAGACGAATAACCCAACTCTTTTTCACTTGGCTCGGAGCCTTGGTCCTCTCGTTGAAGGTGCAATTCGGTAACAGGAGGTGGCTGCAAAAAGCTGCCAAACAGGCGACGCGTCTGGGCCGTTAAGCGGGGAAAGAGAATTCGAGCCACCATCGGAATTGAAGCCAACGATCCAAAGATTGATATAATAATTCCCCCCAGAAATGATCGGCTCCCCCAATGCCAGTGATGCGATGCGGTTCCTAGTAATCGGCGAGCATCTTCCCGGCTGCGACTGCTGGCTGTTAATGAATAGGCGGCTTCTTCAGTAACGTAATGTTCCGGTTTTATGTTGACCGGACAGAGTGGTCGAAAATGTGCTTCAGAGGCTCCACGAAAATACATTGCAACAGCATAAAAACCCGCGGCAGAGTACGTTTCACAGGACGGGACAACTTCTTCCAGATGCCTGCGAAAAGACTCCTCGCGGTCGTCAATACATGTGACGAGTTGAAACGAAGGACGTTGCTTTGTGCTTTGTGCAGACTTTGCATGTAACGCAACGGCATCCAATGTCTGATTACGATACCGCCGTTCGTAGGCCAGATGATAAACTCGCCTTCTTTGATCACTGTCGAAGGTTTCAATTTCCACGATCAGTTTCTTCCAGGCTTCATCGGATTGTTGATACAATTCAGAAGGAGACCAACCCCGCACGTGAGCCAGTTGCAAAATGAGATAAGCTCGCTCATCGACGCTCACTTTTGATGAAGATGGAAATTGTTGCTCAAGAACAGCGGGCATGTCTTTAAGTGAAACTTCTTGCCCCGTTTCTT
>JAESQE010000556.1 GCA_016765335.1 Planctomycetaceae bacterium | reverse complement strand
CACCTGCAAAATCGCAGGGCTGCTTCCGCATATTTTTCCTCGATTAAACGGCTGCTGCTCGCTTACTTTTTTGGACTGATCAGGCTTATTGTTTTCGGAATTCTTCTCGGTTGCCTGGAGTCGCAGAAAAGCGATTTGACGTTCCTGGCTTTCAATTTTTCGCACTTTCTCCTGAAGCATTTCATCCAGCCGAGAAACATTCTGTTGGACTCGCACGCATTGCAACGCCACGCCAGTCATCTGCCCAATTGCGGTAACAAATGTCGTGTCTTCAGCTGTAAATGGTGAAGAAGAATCCTTGGCTCCCAGCAAGACAATTCCAGATCGCTGACCATCCACCTCAAAACCGTGCATTAACTGCGAATTGAATTCGCGATGCAATTCCTGCAAGTGCGAAGTGTTCTGTTTCGAAGAACTAGCGATCCGCTGATGAGATCCCGCCTGCTGAAGTACCCCTTCAGATTCCTTATCCAATTGAAACGTGACAGGTAAATCAGGCCCGCCCACAGAGGCAATCAGTTCGTATTGCTGAGTCTGTCCATCTCGAAGATACAATGCGCTGAAGTGAACTTGAAGCACTTCTCGACACGAACGCAGCATGTGCTCGGATAAAGACCTGACGTCTGCAACCTTGGCAACCACCGCATTCATTTGATGCATTGCTCGATCCAAGCGGTATTTTTCTCGAAAGAATCTCCTGTCAATCGCTGACTGAGCACGATCTTTCACCCAGCCCATTGCCAAAATAATCACCGTCAGAAAAAAAGCGAGGGGCAACAGCTGCTCTGGAACAGAACTTCCCCGGTAAACGGTATATAAACTCCCGACCGCAATCACCAAACTGTAGAGCACTGCAACAGACTGTCTCAGCAACATATAAAGAACGTGTTTACTGATGATTTGATCCAGAAGCATTAATCGATATCGAATAATGCCCACCGCGTAAGCTGTGAGGAATAACAAGCTCACCACAACCATCGGAATCCGTCCCCGACCAAGGGCCAGCCCCACCCGATCACCAAATGCCAGATAAGTTGTGTAAACCACAAGAGGAGTCGCCAAAAGTGCTGCAACGACAATCCATTGCAACTGCTTCTGTTGTGCGGGCTGAGTGCAGCTGCGGTAATTTTCGATCAAAAAATAAACACTCGCTGCAAAGTAAAAGCAAGAAATCACAATGTAAACATCAATTAAATACTCAATCCAAGCTAAAGCAGACCGAACAATCTCGCTCGATTCTGGTCCAGCTCCCGAGAAATAGACGACGCCAAACAGGAACGAGAAAACTCCCAGCATAACCACAGGCACAAAATACAGTCCGGCAATACTCAATAGTGGGAACCGGTCCCTGATGGAATGTCGCGTGGGATAGTTCAGAAAAAAGTGTAGCGTGACAACCGGAAGCAGTATCGCACTAGAAAAGAAGGGAGCAGTCAGAAGCAAACTTTCTGAAACTACCCACCAGTAATACCCACCAACAAAAGCAGGGAGAGTGAATAAACAAAGTACGAAAAACAGCCGGGCTGCACTGTCCGAGGGGCGATTACAAAAAGACAAAGCCGCAACCGCTAAAATCACAAACTCAAGCAAGCACCAAATGATCGAAAGGATCACATTAATAGAAGACAAAGATTGAATGATTAACCAGCAAGTAACAGTCTCACCAGTGCCTGACTGATAATATTTCACACGCACGTATCTGCCGTGAAGCACCTTGGATGACTCACTTTTATCATTGGTCTGGTCTGAAAAATAATGAATCACCGGCGGCAGCGACGTATATCGTTCGATATCCATCGGGTTCGTGTTTTTTTCAACGCGGCTATCGTAGGAAGGAGCCTTCTGCCAAGTAGATCGCAATGTCGCCATCGCTCGTGTGTAATCAAAGAAAGAATTGATAGAATGATCCCCAATTTCCAGCAATTGGTCCCCTTCTTGCGGCGCATCACCAAAAGCTACGGGAAGTTCACCAGCGGGTTGAGCAGAATCACTTTGCAAATAACGCCTGATTTGCAAGCCCGGGAAGGAAAATTCATCATTGGTCAACAGGCATCGCACACCAATATCAGCACTGGTCGCAACATAAAATAGCACCGCAAAGCAATATACAGCCAGTAATGCAGACAGAAACCCTGCAATCAAACGATAAAATACTTGTTCGTTGTTCTTCATCGGTCAGTAAACCTGTTCACCGTCTTCGCATAGAAAAGAATAAAGAAATATGATCTATTTAGTGATGCGATATTCCTCACGCCCTCACTCGATCAAGGCCTCATTCCGGAATGTCAATCAGGACTTTACTCCTCATTAACTGTATGGATCATACCCATGCATTCAGCGCCGAAGCAAGCGCCGAAGCGCCGACAAGACGATTTTCGGCGCTAAACCATGCCGTATCACCTGTCGAAAAGTGTCCAATCCAAGGCTGCTTATGCCCGTTACTCGTAGTTAAAAATAATATTTCATCCAATAAGTACTGTAAAAGTAGCGATAACCAAAAAAGATCATAATCTTTCTTAAATCTGAATGTCCTTGATGAAGTACTGGCACGGTAAATGCTTTCTATTTCTTCCAGTTCAGTGTTTAACACTGACAGGTTTAACCAGCCGACCCTCAAGCGAACCGTGAATGTAGTATTTTGGTCCCCTGATACAGCAGCCTGACCCACTCTGCGAATTCAGTTTTAGTTAGCTACAACACGAAAATGGAGTTGTTCGCCGAGGGTTTTTTTATGCGCTGATTTAAATCAGGTGACTCATGTAAGCGGAGGGTAGACATTCTTGCCTGCCTTGAATTAATTGAGGCACCCTTAAATGGCCTTTGCACCTTCGTTCAATCTTTTGTCTGCCATCTTTTGTTTTTTTCGAACGCTTGGTGGCTATAATGAGTTGGGGTGTGCCAAGGCGTTTTACAGACTGAGTATTCACTCTGTTGACTAGTCAGTAATACTGTCACATCGTTCTGCTTTGGTGTGTCGTTCAAAATTGAGGTGGGAAATATTAATAATCAACAGGTGCAGCGACCTCTAACAGACTCGTTTGGTCGCGTGCATACCAATTTGCGAGTGAGCGTTACCGACAGGTGCAATCTGCGTTGCTTTTATTGTATGCCTGCTGAAAATGTGCAGTTTCTTCCTCGTAAGGATCTGTTGTCATACGAAGAGATCACGCGTTTCGTAAACTGCATGGCGACACGCTGCGGCTTAACCAAAGTACGTCTCACTGGCGGCGAACCTCTTGTTCGCCACGGTCTTCATGAGTTGGTGTCGCAGTTGTGTTCGATTTCGCAACTCAAAGAAATCGGCTTGACGACAAACGGAATTTTACTGGATCAACAGGCACAACCTCTTTTTGATGCGGGCCTGCGGCGCATCAATATCAGTTTAGATACTTTGGATCGCGAAAAGTTTAAGCAATACACGCGTCGTGATAATCTGGACAAAGTTTTAGCCGGCATCGAAGCTGCTCAGAATGTTGGATTTGAATCCATCAAAATTAATGCGGTTGCAATCCAGGGAATGACTGAGCAGGACTTGGTATCGCTTGGTCAGTTCGCTCGTGAGACAGGGATTGAAGTTCGATTTATTGAATTCATGCCTTTGGATGCAGATCATGCCTGGGAAAGAGAAAAGGTACTTTATGCGGAAAAGATGATTGAGATTCTTTCCAAAGAAATCTGCCAATTGAATCCGTGCCAGGTTGTCCATAAGAATGCACCGGCTGTGAGTTATCAATTTGCAGATGGGCGTGGCAAGATCGGATTCATCTCTTCAGTCAGTCGGCCTTTTTGTGCTCAGTGCAATCGTTTTCGTCTTACAGCGGAAGGCAAAATCAGAAATTGTTTGTTTAGCCAAGACGAAACCGATGTCATGGAACTTCTGCGTAGTGGAGTAGAAGATGACGTGCTGATCGACCGTGTCATGCAAAGCATTGCTGCCAAGAAGGAAGGGCATGAAATCAATTCCGCCAAGTTCCTGCAACCAGATCGACCGATGTATTCTATCGGTGGTTGAAGCCTCACCGGGCTTGGTCGTTCCTTTGCCTGAACCTTCCTTCTGTAACGATTATAGAGAATGCATTGAACACAGCCTGTTTCGCCGGAGTATTGCTTTCTAAATTAGCATCGTAGCGAGCTTCTTGCTTGTGATTGTTCTTAGCAGGACACAATAATCCTGTTCACAGAGATGCGTATTAATTGCCTTTTACCGAGAAGGCAGTCCAGCAAAGAAACAGGCGAATAAATGTTACATGCAGTGATCATGGCTGGGGGAAGCGGCACACGCTTTTGGCCCTTGAGTAAAAAAGCCACTCCGAAGCAGCTGTTGAATTTGGTCGGAGAGGAAACCATGATTCAGCAAACGTCGCTTCGCTGTGATGGTTTGATCGATCATGCGAATACCTGGGTCGTGACTAACGCTGCCCAAGCGTCTGCAACGAAAAAGCAGTTAAGTCAATTACGCGAACAGAACATTCTCATCGAGCCAGCTGCCCGCAATACTGCACCGTGTGTCGCATTAGCAGCAGCTCATTTGCTGGCAAACGATCCAGAAGCTGTGATGCTTGTCATGCCCGCCGATCATGTCATCTCAACCAAACAAGATTTTCAACAAGGTGTTGCTTCGGCCTTGGAGCTGATTGAACATCAGCCAGACTTACTCAGTTTGTTTGGTGTGATTCCTGATTTCCCTTCCACCGGCTTTGGCTACATTGAACGCTCGGAACCAAAAAAAGTTTCAGCGGGTCGGGCGTATGAGGTCAAAGGTTTTCGTGAAAAACCAGACCGAGATGTCGCACAGTCGTACCTTCAAGCAGGTACATTTTTCTGGAACTGTGGCATCTTTCTTTGGAAAGCCACGACGATTCTGGATGCACTGAGAACCTTCGAACCCGAGTTGATGCAACACATCGATAAAATCTCAGAGGCCATCGGGACTGATGAGTATCAACAGGTTCTCGAAGAACAGTTCCCGTTATGTCCTTCGATCTCTATTGATTATGCCGTCCTGGAAAGGGCAAAAAATATCGCAGTGATTGAAGCTCCGTTTCAATGGGACGACTTGGGAAGCTGGCAAGCACTTCAGCGATTGCATGGCGAGGATGAATCCGGCAATACCATTATCGGACAGCACGTGGGGGTTGAGACCAGTGGCTGCGTGGTCCGTTCTTCTGGGGACCATTTAATTACCACCATTGGCATCAAAAATTGCATCATCGTGCACACGCCCCAAGCGACCCTGGTTGCAGATAAAAGTGACGAAAACTCGATCAAAGAACTCATCAAGTTATTAAAGAAACAGGGCTTGCAGGATTACCTGTAGGTTGATTCGCGGGAAACGCAAGCAGGATTGCCGAACTGACAGGTTTGCCCAGTGTTTTGGTTTTAGAGAATCAACTGGCACACGATGATGGGTGCAAGCACCACATCCTGCCTTTGGAATCCCGCCTTGATTGCAGGCAGGCCCAAACGACACAGACAGGAATGTCTGTGCTCCCTTTAAGCTTATAGAGGTATCCTTGATCGCAGGATTAGCAGTTTGGGTTTGCGGTTGCGACTTCGGCTGTGTTGCTGGTCTCCAGGGGAGGCAAAGGTGGTTCCAGGGTTCCTTTGGACTTTTTCCAAATGAGTAAGCCTTCGATGATCATCCAAACCTGAATTGTCATCACGATTACGCCGAATCCGAACAGTAGATACTTCTCGGTATGCAGCCAACCGGTCTGGGCATTGAACATGTTCCAAAGCATTGCCCAGGCAGGTAAGATCATCATAATGATCATCGGAATCGCAACAAAGGCAACTTGCTTGCCTCGTCTCCAAAGGTAGAAGAAGGTCACCATCAAAGCCAACCCGGCGAGCAGTTGGTTGGTTGCTCCGAATAATGGCCACAAAATTAACCCCCCAGTCCCTAACGCACCGCTTGGCCCAGGTAGCATCGCGACAACGAATCCACAAGTGACCGCAAATCCTGTGGCGACGTACATATTTTGTAGAGGGGATATCCTGAGCGTTACTGCAAGTTCCTGGACAACATATCTTTGCAGACGTGTTGCGGTATCAAGTGTTGTTGCTGCAAAGCAGGCGACCAAAACTGCAATTATTCCGGTTCCCATTGCCAGCGGAATTCCAATGACCGAGAGGAAATTTGCTCCGCCATCAATAAATGCT
>JAESQE010000555.1 GCA_016765335.1 Planctomycetaceae bacterium | reverse complement strand
CAATCCAAACCCTCATAACACCTGGTACATAAATTAGGGGCAGGTCAACGCTCCATCGCGTGACCGCTGGCGATGTCTTCGTATTGCACAACGAGTTCTTTTTTCCTGTTTATCCATCTCTCTAAATCAGGAACTTGGCTTGCATAGGTTAGTCACTCGTCGATACCCAAACGCAAACGGCAGTATGCCTCACTGGATCATTCTTTGGGGTTTCAATGGACACAATGGGCACAATGGATGTAATGGGTACACATAAACCTGTCAACTGTAGCGAAACAGTTGTTGTGGTAAAGATCAAGACCTCATGACGCCTTACAGAATTTCATGAATAGTTTGTGGAGTGGGTGCAGGGACTATCGTTAGCTGCTACGAGGGGGATCGTTTTTTACACTTTCATCTGGAAGTGCGTGGGTCAATTTACATCAATCTGAATATGATATAACTTCGGTTGATATTTCTTCACGCATTCATCATGACAAGAAGTACCGAACACCACTCGTGCTCCGCCTTCAAAAACCATCAACGTTTCTGAGGCATCGTAAGGCGTGATTTTCCGTTGGAAAGTATCTTAAAGTCTGATTTGGAGATAAACAGAGAAGATCAGACTTATGCGGAGAAAAGCGGACTTCAGAAGAGGTTAACCTAGGTCATGCTTATGGACTCTGTAGCTCTTGGGACCTTCTTTTATGACGCGAATTGGCCCATCATCGAATTTCTTTTTTTAAGAGCGTCCCATTTTATCTTGAAGACTTTTACCCATTCTCCGGGAGGCATGGGTAGCGAGTAATCCTTAGGGTCTGGTTGCTCAATATTTGCAATGATTCTCGGAATCATCCCAATCATCTTCTCAGCAGATCTCTCCATTTCATTATAATTGGGACGAGAATCGAAAGGTGGCGTGTACAGATTCCGAAAAATATTCCCATCAAATCCATTGCGATCAGCAAGGCGAGCACAACTTTCCATATCGTCTCTTGTTTCGGGTAGACTGTCATCGCTCGAAAAATCCTGATCGCACAATTCTTGAATAATCGGGTAGATTTTCTGAATCCTCTTTAACTCGGATTTCAAACACTCTATGTCAGCTTCCTGTATGGCGTTCATCTTTTTGCTCGCTAAGTTGCAGATTTCCGTGATTGATTGTCGATGCATCAGGTTTTTCAGTGACCCAAAACAGCACCAGCTACACATCCTTCATCAATTGCTCGATGGTCAATTCAAGCGTTTCAGCTATTTGCTCAATATTCCGTAAGGCACCAAATCCAAACGGGCCTCATCCAGTACTGGTTTGCTTAATCAGTGCGGATCTATCAATCCCTGTTTGTAGAATCGTCGAATGCGGTCGGGTTTTACGTTCTTGGTTTTAATAGCGGGCAAGCACAAACGCCGGATATTATCCTTTCCCAGTAAGTGTCCTTTTGGGTCATCCTGATGTAAGTGTTCCATAATAAGAATTTAGGGTATTAGGCCTTTATCTACCTTTCTATTGGGGAGCGTTTCGGTCATCCAGTGGTTGGCGTTTTTTGTTCCTCGACAGGCTGCACTCTTCGGATGTGCACCGTGTGGCAACTTAATAAAACAACAAGCCCTCTATAAATATAGAGGTATGAACCGCGGGTATTTTGTCATTTATTTTTATGGAATCCCAGAGAATACCCCGGACAACGTGATTAAGTCATTGCAGTATAAAGAGATACGCAACTTCTTCTTTTTTTCTCGTCTTGGGGTATTTGAGTTAAGTTTTCGGCAACTTCGCAGAGAGGTGTCGATGGTCTTGGGGAATTTAATGTGAACTAAGACGAGGTTCCAGAAGAATGGGGCATCCGACCATGGGTGTGATTGCAGTTGATTGATTGAAAATCTCTGTTGCCCGAAGCGTTTCTAGATAGCTAGTAACCTCCCATTTGTTTGCTTTGATGGCATTTCCCTGGTAGTAAATAATCAACAAACTTTACATCTGGAACTAAACTTTGGGGACAAGAAAACGCCTAGAAGTTACCTAGCGGGACTCTTCAACGCGAGCAATCAATTCTGAAGCCTTGACTCCTAATGCATCACAGAGTCGGAATAGCATTTTCAGCGTGGGGGACTTTTTGTCGTGTTCCAATTGGCTGATGTAGGGGCGATCTATTTTTGCTTTAAACGCAAGTTCTTCCTGAGTCATTCCTGCTTCTTCGCGTAAATTTCGTAGAACTTTTCCCAGCATTCCGGGAGATTAGCTAGAACCCAGAACGTGTCTGTTTGCTGTAGTAAACAAACACTGGCAACTGATTAGTATTGGATTCAATCGGTTGGAGTTGAACTTATTAATATATGCCCATTTTCTATGGAGAACTATGCATGACAACTAAAAAACAACATTCCACATCTCCCAAAGAGGGGTGGATTATTCCAGGCCTCCTGATCTTCGGGGCATTCATCCTTACTGGGTTTTTAGCCAACGAACGCCCAATCGGTTGGGGATTGTTAGCAGTGGTCATCATCGGTGGTGCCATTGCGTTGCTGGTCAAGCGGGATTGGCAAGACAAGGTTTTTGATCCGATCGGTGTCAACGATCCAGTGAAGCGGTATGTCGTTTTAGGGATGACGCTCATGTTTATGCTAGGTTCTGTCAGAAAACTCATTCTGTTGTCAGATTCAGGTAGCGTTGTATGAACGCCATCTTTATAAATCCGCCAAAGTTCTTCGCGGTTTTTTCAAACCGTGAGAAAATGCGGCGGTTCTCTTTGAGCCAACCAATCAACCGCTCAATGATATTGCGATCACGATAGACCTCTCGGTCAAACTCAACTTCTCGATGACTTTGTTCATTCTGCTTTGAGGGAATCACTGGTGTCATTCCCAAATCAATCAGGTATTGGTCAATCCAGTCAGCTCGATATCCCTTGTCACCAGCCATGGCAACAGGCCAGGCAATCGGTTCGCCATCGCCATCAACAAGTTTGGCATCCGCCCCTTCAAGCAACTCGACCAAGGCAGTCGATTCGTGAGCTTGACCGGGTGTCAAATGGAAATGCAAAGGGTGTCCATCACGATCACACAGAATATGAATTTTTGTGGAAAAACCTCCACGAGAACGCCCTAATGCGTGGTCACCTGGCTCTTCGGGGTCGTTTTTTTTCCACCGCCTGCCGCACATCGGGCTGCTCGAACAACAGTTCCATCCACACACCATAATTCTTCATTGATGTCGTCCATGTCAACACGGGCTGATTGCAGTCGTTGCAAAACCTCGTCAAGAATTCCATTGCTGTTCCATTTATTGAAGAGATCCCAAACGGTCCCCCATTTTCCAAATTCCTCCGGCAGGTCTCGCCAAGGCGCTCCGGTGCGTAGAATCCACAAAATGCCATCCACAACATTTCGGCGATCAACGGGTGGTCTTCCCGTGTCCGCAGGTGCTGGAAAAATATCTCCGATCAGTTCCCATTGTTCATCCAAAAGTCGATGTCGAGTCATCCTTGACCTCCCCAAGATTAGAATAGATAATCCATACTCAGGTATTATCCACGAATACAGGCTCTCGGGGAAACATCAGTTTTCTGACAGAGCCTAGAATATCTTCGATTCGATATTGACCTGCCCCTAATTTATGTACCAGGTGT
>JAESQE010000554.1 GCA_016765335.1 Planctomycetaceae bacterium | reverse complement strand
AGCACGCCACTCTACATTTTGGAAGCCCGCTTTGATTGTTCGTTGACCTCGTCTAAAGGAACTCGTGCATTGATAATTTACCTGCCAGCAACATCCCGTAAATACCAGAGACAATCACTGCGAGTAGTTCGATCAATGCCATCGCTGTGCTTTACAGGAAGATCAAAGTGGTGACCAGGAAAATTGGAATCAGAACAGCAAAGCTGTAAAACATGTAGCCAAAGAAACTAGGCATTCTGATATTGTTCTTTTCTGCAATCGCTTTAACCATGAAGTTGGGGCCGTTACCGATGTAGGTCATCGCCCCCATCAGGACTGAACCTAGACTGATCGCAATAAGGAACGCTTCGGAAACACCGGCAACTTGCGTACCGGCTAAATCCATTGATTTTGCGGTCTCGAAGAAGACCACATAAGTCGGGGCGTTATCGAGAAAACTTGACAGGAATCCGGTACACCAGAAAAACTTGGTCGGGGTATCTAATCCCAGTTGACTACCATAGATATTGAGTATTTGCACCGGAGCCTGCATGCAGATGAATATCCCACAAAACAAGGCAGCGACTTCCAGGATGGCATCGTAATTGAATGCATTTTACAACCGAATGACTTCAGTTGTAAACACCAACGAGCAGGTTGTCAGGCCAAACATCAAAAACTCTCTGAAATACAAAGGAGCATGCCAGTCTGTTCCAGGAAACGGTTTGTTGGGATCAAGCATTGCCACACATAAGATGATACCAACCAACCAAAGTAAGTTCAGCTTCCCTAACATGCGAAATGCTGGGTCGTCTGGGTTGGACGAAGTAAACGCATCGGAATCTTCTTTTTTTGAAATGATGCTGTCCCAGATAAAGTAGACCGCAACAATTAAAATATTCGCAAACAACCACATCGGCCACAGCTTCAATGTCCAAAGAAACGGTACGCCTCGCAAGTAACCAAGAAACAACGGTGGGTCTCCAATCGGAAGCAGGCAACCGCCGGTGTTACAGACTGCAAAAATGAAGAATACAACGGTATGAACAACATGATTTCGCTTCACGTTGGCAACAAGCAATGGGCGAATCAATAACATGGCAGCACCCGTTGTACCGACAAAACTTGCAAGCAATGCACCCAATGCAATGATGCCAGCGTTCACGTGCGGCTTGCCCATCAAACGGCTCTCGATGACAATTCCACCAGAAATTACATACAGGCTGAAAAGCAAGGTAATGAATGGAATGTATTCAACAAGCAACGCATTGCTAAGCACAACAGCGGCAGCAGCAGCCCCGGGGCCACTAACACCACCAGTCATATGATCATGAACGCCATGCCCATACATGAAGCCATAATATATTAGTGTCAAAACCCCTAAGCCGGCTGCAACCTTGAGTCGATTCCAGTTGTTTTCCCACCAGTGTTCGGTCTTGGCAGAAAGAGGCAAAATAGCAATGCAAAGTAGCAAAGCAATAAAGGGGAAAACACTAAAGACAGAAGGGGCTTCAGCAGCTGGGTGCCCAGAGTGATCATCGCCTTCACGATGTGCAGCATCGTGTTCTTCAGCAGCATGGGAATCTTCATCAGCATGGGAATCTTCAGCAGCATGTTCTGCTGAGGTGGCAGGTTCTTCAGTTGTCGAATGATCCTGTGCATGCGGTGCCGAAAAAGCATTCACGATCAGCCACGACCCTATTGCGGCTAAAATCAAAATGCAGCCCAATATTCCCTGGCGTCTTAATTTATGTTGCGATTCAATCGTATCGAGTGCTTGCTCCATCGCTGCCATCTATCCTTCGTACAATTTGTTTGAAATGCCGTTACTGGCATGACCTGATTTAATTAACACCACCTCATGGGGTGGGAATGTATCCTGTTGAGCCAAGTGCTCGGTGTTTTCAGATTCGCACCTGGAAAATTAAAGATCGAGCCAAGCTGAGGATCATCGAAGATCTGAAGTTTGAGTCAAGTCTGATAAATCTACTTGAAGGCAATTTCCTGTAATTTGAACATAGAATTGAATTGTCCTACACGAACATACACGCCCTTTTAAGGAGTGTCGTGTCGATAAATTCCCCCAGAAGCAGCCTTCCCTGTTCAATTGGAAAATAACCGCATTGGGCAATCGCATGAATTAATCTCTCTGGTGGTTCTGCTTGCCAGGCGAGGAGTTGGATGAGTTCATTCTGCGTCAAGTACCCTAATTGTATTGCAATCTCACCAAAGCGAAGTTTACTCACTTTTTGATTATCAAGAATTTCTTCGAGCTGATCTGGCTGGATCAGATCCAATTCAATGGCCATTTTTCCCAGTGCTCTTTTATCTGGAGTAACCTGCAACAGCGAACGTGAAATGGATGGAATATCCATCACTTCTTTATTGACAAGCCAGCGGCTCATTTTTCCCTGATTGATTGCTTTACTGAGTTTACGGTCAGAGTCACTGAATAATGAGCGAACATGAACTTGATTCCGGCCGTTCTTTTTCGATTCATACATTGCCTCATCGGCTTGCTGTACAACTTGTTCGGCGTAGTTGTTGTCGATGCGACCAGGCAGCGTGACTGCTGCCCCAAAACTGGCAGTGACCGTGATAGGAGTCGTTTCATTGTAAAAGACTCCTGCTTCCAATGAAGCACGAATACGTTCGGCTATTTTTTGAATCGATTTTTCCGTCGGGGTGGAAATCAAAATGACAAATTCTTCACCGCCATATCGGGCAAGAACATCTTTGGGCCGAAGATTTCTGGCTATCAGTGCTGCAACTTTTTTGAGAACTTCATCTCCAAATTGATGCCCATAAGTGTCGTTCAGTAATTTGAATTTATCAATATCAGCAAAAATCACCCCAAAGGGAATGCAACGGTCACACGCTTCATGAATGGATTGCGCTACTGCGTCATCAAAAAATGCCCTGTTATAAATTCCTGTTAAAGGATCACGTGTTGCTTTTATTTGCAATTCTTGATTCTGTGTTTCAAGTTCGACTTTCTCGGCTTCCGTTTTCTTTTGTTGAGTACTAATTTTCTGAGTTTCAAGTTGTGACTTCATTGTCAATTCCAGCAATTGCTGATTGGCTTGAACCATCAGGTCAGCAGGATCTTCGTAGTCACTCATGTCAATCGAAAATAGATTACCTGCCTGTTCGATGCGTTCCTCCATGCTCTCCAGGTATTTATCTACGGCAATTTCGTCCATATTGAAGAAACTTTTAGCAACGAACCGGACGCGACTCAGTGCCTGCTCGCGTACCGAAGAGAGAAAATAGTCTCCAACAGCATTTGAAAGCACCATCGCAGCTGCCATGGTGTCTTTTTTGGCATCAAGCTCGTTGAGTAGTACTTCCTCTGATGCATGTTGAAAGCTGACCCCCTTCATCATTGCATCGGGAAAATTCCAAGACTTTATCAGCTTGAAAGAAACATGGGCGTGATCGAGACCCAGGAATTCCATTTCGGTTTCATGGAGTTCTCTTTTCTGTGACGCTGCCTCTAATAGAGCCGGGAAGTAATCACGAGGGATTGCTTTGAGCATCGCCAGACGCCCGATATCCATGAGCATACCAGCCAGGAAAAACTCACATTCAAGTCCTCTGCTGCATTTTGCACCAATAATCTCACAAGCCACAGCGTGTATGATCGATTGCTTCCAATAACTATTGTAAAAGGGTTGCAACGGACCCGATTTAATGGAATCGCCTGCCAGAGAAAAACTTAGCGCCAATGAGGTAACGACCGTGGTTCCAAGTAACGGAACCGCTCGATTTATCGATGTGACTGGTGACGAAAACCCAAAGAACGAAGAATTCGTAGACTTTAAAATCTTGGCACAGATTGCTGGATCTGTTTTAATCAAATTGACAATATCATTGATATCAGTCTCTGGGTTTCGAGACAACTCAATCAACCTGACTGCCACACCAGGAAGTGTGGGAAGTTGAGTTGAAGTCCAGATTTTTTCCGAATCGAACATTGCCGATGCCTCAGAGATAGAGTGACTAGCTGTCTGTAGACGAGTTGAATAGCTGAGATCCTCTAGATTTGTAATTGAGGGAACCTCTATTATTTAGTGCAACGCATTCTGTAAGTAAGTATCAAAAAAAAAGCATCATTGATGCTTTTCATTTTCACCGTGCTGAACACAAAAGTAAAGTCGAGAGATCGTTATATGTTCGTTGCATAATGATCGCTCGGTTTAAACGTGGCAGCCAACCCACTTCATGATTTTATCCTTCAAGTCATCTTGCGTAAATGGTTTGACAAGATAGTCCGAAACTCCGTTTTGCACGGCTTCGAGAACACGTGGCCTCGCAGCCTCGGTTGTCACCATAATAACAGGTGTTACCTTATCATTCTTCCTGATCTCAATTAAGAGTTCCAAGCCATTCATGTTAGGCATATTCCAGTCTGTAAAGATCACCGTATATGAGGTAGTCTGGGTTTTCTGGAGGGCAATTAGTCCATCTGCTGCATCATCAATATCAGAATCTTCGATACCCAATTTATTCAGGCACCGCCGCTGAATGACTCGCATTACTCCAGAATCGTCAACAAGCAAAATTTTCATTTTTTCTTACCTCAAATGGTCTTGCACCTCAGCCTCAGAAAGATAACGCAGTGCCGTTTGGTAATTTGTGCATTAGTATCATTGAATCAACTCTAGCTTTTTTTTTCATGTGACGCGTAATACATGGAGAGAATTCGAGATAATTACTCAGTCGCAAGCTAAAAAGAAACTCACCGAAAACAACTCCAACAGACAGGTGACAAACACGACTTGTGTACGCATCTTCCGCAAGAACAGCCGGCATGTAATTCAGGGTTATGATATGTTTCATTTGTCTCGTCCGATATGAATCCCCTCATCCCGTGGTGACCATTTCAGGGTGATATCTGATCCAGTTTTGGGGAGTTCCTCGAACGGGAGTCCAAAATCCAGAAGCGAATCCACGATATCAGCCAAGGGGTCTCGCAATGCATCTTCGGGCAGATAGGGCGTGATTACGGCCCAGTGTTTTTTTAGCAGGGCCGCATTTTCTTCAGGAACCTCAAGAAGACTTTGAGCTCGGGTCAATCGGCAAAGCCAGGCAGATCGACGAATCAGATCAAATTTCTCTTCTTCCGGAAATTTTGCAAATACTTTGTCTATCTTATTAAGTTCTTT
>JAESQE010000553.1 GCA_016765335.1 Planctomycetaceae bacterium | reverse complement strand
TAATTGCTCCTAATCGTCGATAGCAGTTTCGTTTTCTACGAAATCCCCGCCGATGATTTTATACGGTTTTAATATCTGTCTTCACTTGAAACCTATGGCTTCTTCAGAAAATCTTCTTCTTTGATGATCATTCGCACTTTCCCCTGCATTGTGGTAACCCATAGAACGCCCGGCTGCTGTTCGAATGCAAAAGGGTATGCGAGCCAGGTTCCCGCTTGCCGGGCGATGACTGCTGGCTTGGTCCATGTTTTGCCTTCATCATCTGAAATTGCAAGAGAGAGTTCATTTCTGTGATTGCTGACAGGAACTTCGGACCACAATCCGTCCCCGCCCGTTAAAGGCCAATCTGTTTTTCCTTCCGGCTGAGGGCGATTCCAAAGCAGTAGCAAGCGTCCGCTTTCCAGTCTTTTAATTAAGCAGGGAGCACAGGATGCCTTGATGCCTGAAGGTTGCAGAATATTCCAGAACTTCCCGCCATCACGGGAATAGGCAGACCAGAATTCACCCCAATTTGTGCGTATCAACATCCAGAGACGACCATCTTTTAACTCTGTCAGCGATGGTTCGGTGACACCTCCATGATGACCTTGACCGCCCAGGTCAATTAAGCCACTGGGCTTCCAGGATTCTCCCACATTGATCGATGAATATGTCAACACGGCGTGCCGACCGGGATTGTGCTGCATCTTCATCGCAGTGAAAACAACACGACCGTCTTTGGTTTGAATGATATCCCGAATCGCGCCCGTGTAATCATCGTGCAACTTCTGGATATCTTGCCAGCTTTTCCCGTCATCCAGACTACGCATGACATAGGTCGGGAGTTTTGCTCCCGGGGCATCGTGCAATTCATTTTTCCAGGTCCATTTTTGCTCCTTCACATTCATGAATGCAACAATAATAGTGCCGTTTTGAGTGCGGAGCATTGCTCGTTCGTTGCTGACTTTTATATTCTGAAACTTATCGAAAAATGCCCGAGGTTTAGACCAACTCTGACCACCATCTAAGCTCAGATATGACGATAAGTTATCAATCGAAAGCACGGCATCACCATCGAGTCGAACAAAAGGCCCTTGCATTTGCGTAGGCATCGGCTTGCATCGCGAATCAAGCCATAGTTCCTTATCAGCAGAAAAAGCAGTCCCTACTGGAACAAGGCAAACGATGACAAGTCTCAATACCCAAGACTTGGGCAGCACAACGCGTTTCGCGATAACTTGACCATATTTTTTCTCTTTGTACATCAGGCATCTCCCGGTTGAAACTATTCTCTTGGATTACAAACTAAACCATCCAACATGTTTAACGAACTGACGGGGATAACAAAAGCGACTTGAGCGACTGCGACTTCTTCAGCAAGTCGAACACCAACTGCTGCCCTTTTTCGTTGGGGTGCATTCCGTCGAGAAGTAAATCATCTACATTTTGACCTGCCACCTTGCCATATTTTTCGAATGCAGCGAAAACATCAACAACCGGTACAGATTGCTCTTTCCCGACTTGCCGGACGACCTCTGCGTACTTTTTGAGCAATACATTGAACCCGCCTGGTTCATCAGGCAAATACGGCGACTTCCCATAAAGCTGCTTGAGCTTCGGCGTCCACCTCAAAGAGTTCGGCGTCATCAGAATAATTTCAGATCCCTGCGATTCCAGCTTTTGAATAAACAATCTCAAATTCCGTTCATATTGATCGACCCCGATGCGTGGCTTCACCGAAGGAGGACTTCTCCAGACATCTACTGCTGAATCGTTAATGCCAAACTGAATGATCGTCACGTCAGGTTTTCTGGACAATACATCAGCTTCAAACCGAACACCCGCTCGCTGCGTTGTATTTCCGCCCACCCCTGCATTGAACACTTTCGCATCAATCTTTCGACTACGAAATTCGCCTTGAAGCAGATCGGAATAAACCCTCAACTGCCCACGAGACGCAGTAGTAGAATCCCCAAATGCCACGATTACTTTCTCAGAGGCAAGCAAATTAGACGCAAAAAAAACAACATTCAGCAAGCACACAAAGCACAAACACCCGCTCAGAACCCTTTTCATCATCATTAGAATCCCCTGCCCTACTATCGATGCCCTAAGACCAACTACACAGAAAAAACAGAGGTCAACACGAGGCCACAAACAATACCTCGACCTCTTAATTATGCACTACTAAAGGCAATTTATCATGCATTCCTGACAATCTTCAATGAAACCGTATGCTATCACTTTCAAACTGAACCAGTGAGTGCAAGAATGACGATATACTGGGATATCCACGAGGATTATCGGAGTTTTTCCGGTTACCAGTCGATATTCCTCAAGAGCAACGACACAGAACAGTTATATCAAGCTCTATTAGGGCTTGTGGTCGTGCCTGGGTGATAGTTTAAGAACACCAAACGCATAAACAAACACGCAAGTGTGTTAGATTTTCAATTCGTCAACAAATAGACGAAGTCAATTAGGGATAACAGAGGATATGTCGTCAGTAGACGCAAGTACAAACGGTTTAGGATCAGTCAAGCCATCTGAGGAAGTGGAGTCTGTTGTCATTCGGTTTTGCGGTGACAGCGGAGATGGAATGCAATTAGTTGGAACACAATTTACAAATGTTTCAGCAATATTCGGGAATGACGTTAGCACGTTCCCCGACTTTCCAGCAGAAATTCGTGCACCACTAGGAACACTCGGCGGGGTCAGTGGCTTTCAGCTGCGATTTTCCAGCAACGAAATCCACACTCCAGGGGACGAAGTCGACACACTCGTCGCGATGAATCCAGCTGCATTGAAGACGAATCTGCCCGACCTTAAACGGGGTGGCACACTTATCGTCAACGAAAACTCCTTCGATAAATCGAACCTAGGCAAAGCGGGATACGAAAGTAATCCCCTTGATGATGAACAAGCCCTGGCTGGATATCGCGTACACAAAGTACCGATGACCCGTCTGACTCGCGATGCCGTTGCGGATCTTGGACTCTCATTGAAAGAAGCAGATCGCTGCAAAAACTTTTTTGCACTTGGCTTAGTCTTCTGGCTGTACGAACGAGACGATACACCAACTAAAAAATGGGTCCAAAGTAAATTTGGCAAGCGGCCTCAATTAGCTGACGCGAACCTTGCTGCATTGAAGGCTGGTTCAGACTTTGGCTACTCGACCGAAGCATTTACTGTTCATTATCGAATTCCGCCTGCAAAACTACCTGCGGGAAAATATAGGAAAATCACAGGCAACGAAGCCATCGCGATTGGGCTGGCGACATCTGCTCATCTTTGTGGAAAAGAGTTATTCTACGCTGGCTACCCAATCACGCCAGCCAGTGACATTCTTCACGAACTTGCCAAGTTGAAAAACTTTGGTGTCCGAACCGCTCAGGTGGAAGACGAAATCGCTGCAATTACCGCAGTTGTCGGTGCATCGTTTGGTGGTTCCTTCGCGATCACAGCAAGCAGCGGTCCAGGAATTGCACTCAAGTCTGAAGGGATTGGGCTGGGGATTATTACCGAACTGCCCATGGTCATTGTCAACGTTCAACGGGGTGGACCAAGTACCGGGTTACCCACCAAGACGGAACAATCTGACTTAATGATGTGTATGTTCGGTCGTAATGGTGAATCTCCGATGCCGATTGTCGCAGCTGCCACCCCTGCTGACGCGTTTGACACAGCCCGGGAAGCCATGCGATTGGCTGTCGAATTCATGACTCCTGTCTTCTTACTCAGCGATGGATACGTCGCTAATGGTGCAGAACCGTGGCTCATTCCTGACGAATCGTCACTGATACCGATCAAATGCTCTCATATTAAAACACCAAACGGCGAAAACGGTGAATACTTACCTTACCTGCGAGACGAACGCCTTGTACGCCCCTGGGCAACACCAGGCACACCGGGTCTTGAACACCGATTAGGTGGCCTTGAAAAATCGGATGGCACCGGAAACGTCAGTTACGATGCCGACAATCACGAAAACATGATTGCAATTCGTGCCAAGAAAATTGCAGGGATTGCTGATCATATTCCAGAACAAGCCATCGACGGGCCGGATTCTGGCGACTTGCTGGTCATTAGCTGGGGGGGCACTTATGGATCTGTGAAATCCGCTGTCCAGCAAGCTCAATCAGAAGGAAAAAGCGTCGCCTTAGCACACCTGCGATATTTGAATCCCTTCCCAAGAAACCTCAGCGATCTGCTTAAAAAATACAAGAAAGTTTTGGTTCCGGAATTGAATGCAGGCCAACTCCTGTTTCTACTTCGAGGTAAATTTTTAGTTGACGCCCAAGGCTTAAACAAGATGAAAGGGAAACCGTTCTTAATCTCTGAAATCGTCGATGGTATCGAAAAGATTTTAGCTGAATAAAAACGAGCTATTTCCTTACCACAACCAACCTATATAATTCCATCAACGCGATGATCTACCTTGGAAATGTTCCTGCGATCATATTTAATGACAAATAGACCATAGGGTTTTACCATGAGTACTGGTATTGAACTTCCTGTATTGACTCCCAAAGATTTCGCCAGCGACCAAGAAGTCCGCTGGTGTCCGCGATGTGGAGACTATTCGATTCTCGCGCAGGTCAAAAAGATCTTGCCAACACTGGGAATCCCAAAAGAAGAATTCGTCTTCATCTCCGGTATCGGCTGTTCAAGTCGATTTCCCTATACATGGATACTTATGGCATGCATAGTATCCATGGTCGTGCCCCTGCAATTGCAACGGGAATGAAAGTGACTCGACCAGAACTACAAGTCTGGGTCATCACGGGCGATGGCGATTCCCTTTCGATTGGCGGAAATCATTTCATGCATATGATTCGTCGAAACGTCGATTTAAAAGTGCTTCTGTTCAATAATCAGATCTACGGATTGACCAAAGGACAGTATTCCCCAACCAGCCCCGTCGGCAAAAAAACCAAGAGCACACCTTACGGTTCTGTCGATGCACCGCTGACACCAATCACAACTGCGCTGGGTGCAAACGCCAGCTTCGTTGCGAAGTCGGTTGATGTCGACATCAAGCACTTATGCATGGTTCTTGAGCGAGCCGCCCATCATAAAGGGACAGCTGTTGTCGAGATTTACCAAGACTGCAATGTGTTCAACCAAGGTGCATTCGAATTCGCATCCAAGAAGGATCAGAAACACGATAACTGCATCTACCTGGAACACGGCAAACCGTTGATCTTCGGCAAAGATAAAAACAAAGGGATTCGACTCAACCAAATGAATCAGCCCGAGGTTGTTGAGCTGGGCAAAGGGATTACAGAAGACGATCTTCTCTTCCACGACGAAAAGTCCGAAGACCCAACGCTGGCCTTCATGCTTTCGCAAATGCGTTATCCAGACAGCCCAGAACCAATGGGTGTCTTCCGAGCTGTCGAACGGCCCACGTATGACGAACTGGTTAACAACCAAGTGAAAGAAGTCACCGAAAAGCTAGGCCCCGGCAACCTACAAGCCCTGTTCAACAGCGGCGACACCTGGGAAGTCAAATAAGCTACCAGCTAACTCCAACCAGCTCCAGTAACATCGATTCCACACAATAAGCCCGGCTTAATTCAAGCCGGGCTTATTGCATTTGAAAATTGAATCCACCATTTGCTACAAAGCGATCTCTCGCACTCGTTGGGATACGCTGCCGCTACCCCAACCTACTGCTTGTATTATTATAGACATTACACAAAAAGTGGTTGACAGTATTGCATGTGGTTGTGGAGTTCCCCGCGAATAGTGGGCGCTTCGGTTAGGTTATGCGAGTCGTTCAAATTCTTCGGGGCTGATGTAGCCTAACGAGGAATGAATTCGCTCACGGTTATAAAACACTTCGACGTATTCAAAGATGCTACGCCTGGCTGCTGCTCTTGTTTTGTAGCGTTCTTGATAGATTAATTCCTTCTTCAACGTCGCAAAGAAACTTTCCATTGCTGCGTTGTCCCAGCAGTTTCCCTTACGGCTCATGCTGCACGTGATTCCGCTGGCTCGCAGCATCTGTTGATAGTCGTTGCTGCAATACTGGCTGCCACGATCTGAATGATGCAGCAACTCCTCACCAGGACAACGTTGGGTCACTGCCATTGAGAGGGCCTCCATCACAAATCCTTTCGTCATCGAAGAAGCCATGCTCCATCCCACAATCTTCCTTGAAAATAAATCCATCACACAACTCAAGTACAACCAACCCTCCAAAGTCCAGATGTAAGTCACGTCACTCACCCATAATTCGTTCGGTTTGGTTGCTTTGTCGAACTCTCTGTTCAACAAGTTTTCTGCCACTGGATGATTATGATTCGAGTCCGTTGTTACATTGAATTTCTTTGTCGTTCGTGCTTGTATGCCAGCTTCTTTCATTACTTTTGCCACCATCGTTTCACTACAGAGAACTCCTTTTTTCTTCAGTTCTTTATGAACTCTGGGCGAACCAAAGTTGTGCTTGAATTTCTCTTGATGAATTTCCCGGATGTCAGCCACCAACGACTTTCGCCGCTGAGACGGTTTGCTTTCCGATCTACTTTGCCAAGAGTAATAGCCGCTGCGTGAGATCTGCAAGACGCTGCACATCACCGTAATGGGCCACTGCTCTTTGTGTTCCAGGACGAACTGATATCTCAGTTCTTTTCGCTCGCAAAGAAGACCGTCGCTTTTTTTAAGATGTCACGCTCCATACGCAGGCGTTTGTTTTCTGCTCGCAAATGTTTGAGTTCTTCGTTATCAGTGTCGTCTACCTGCTCAGAGAACTTGTCCTTCCAGCGATGTAACAGATTAACTTGAATGCCCAGACTGCGGGCAGCTTCTGCTACTTTGTAGCCTTGGTCGGTCACCATTTTGACGGCTTCGATTTTGTACTCATCATCGAATGTACGACGAGTTCGCTTTGTTGTCGACTGCGATGTTGCTTGCTTCTTACTCATGGTGATTCCTCCTGAGAATAGTATACACTCTTAATTGATCGCCCACTATTCGCGGGGAACTCCAATCCTGTTTAAAACTTGCCGTCTCGCACTTCGAACTTGGTTGGTTTGCCGTGGTAGGCTCCGTCGTTTTTTACCCAGTCTGCGATCCATTCGATCATTTGTAGCGAGCTGACTGCGGGATAGCCGAATTGTTGGTGACCTTTTTGACCGTTATTCAGTAACGCGGAGGGAGCTTCTTCGCCGGTGATTTGTACTTGCTTGCCCATGCGATCTGCTAATGCTTCACAGGTTCTGCGCACACTTAATGTTTCCGGACCTGCAATATTTAATATGTAGGGTGGGGAATCGGCATGCTCTAATGCTGCCAGGGCCATCGCATTTGCATCGGCTTGCCAAATGACATTGAACGCGCCCATCGAAACATCAACCGGTTGATCGGACCAAATTTTCTGAGCTAAATCGACAATCACGCCATACCGTAATTCGCAGGCATAATTCAGACGAAGCAGAGCTGTTGGCAAATTGTATTTCAAGCTGAAGTATTCGTACATCCGTTCGCGGCCCAAGACACTGGTTGCGTATTCGCCAACCGGAACAAGAGCATCTGTTTCTTGAGAGCCTCCTTCGCAAATGGGTGAGAAAGGATAAACATTGCCTGTCGAAAAAGCTGCGATCCGGCTGTTGCGATACCGACTGGTTGCCAAAGCTGGCATGTAGGTATTCATGGCCCAGGTAAGGGATTGGTTGCCTGATGTTCCAAACTTCACACCTGTCATGATCATCACATTATCTGCATCGGGCAGATCGGTGTAGACATTTTCATCCAACAAATCAGCTGCAATGGTTTCGATCCCCCACACATGCAACTTCTCCCGCAAGTTCGTATCAGAAAATCGAGATACACCGGTGATTCTTCGCGAAACGCCTGCTTTTTCAGAAGCGATTCTCGCCATGCGGGCCAGCGTAGGGCCCATTTTCCCGCCTACGCCGAGAATGACCAAGTCTCCTTGGATGCGTGACATCGCATCAATTAAATACTCGGGCGGTTGGCTTAATAGATCGTCAAGTTGATCAACATTTTGGATTGTTTCTGTTTTGCTCATGATTTAAGGGTAAACAGGAACAGTGATCGTTGCAACATCGTCCCGAGGGTGTCACAATCGTTTTTCTTGAAATTCAAATTATCATGAACTGTCATTTCAACACAAATTGAAAATTGCGAGTTATCCATGCAAACGTTTCGCTCAAGTGATGTCAAAGGCATTAAATTCACCGGATCTGTCCTACTGCTGATGTTGACAGGTTTGACCGGACTTTCCTCTGGGGCCGTCTTTGCAGCTGATGAAATCGGGCCGTTTCAAAAAACAGATTGGCCTTGCTGGCGTGGATTGAAGCAGGATGGCGTTGCGATGCCACAGAAAACTCCATTGTCCTGGAGTGAGACTGAAAACATCGCCTGGAAACTGGATCTTCCGGGTCGCGGACATGGCTCGCCGATTATTGTGGGAGATTATCTTTACATCGCAGTTGCCGAGAAAGATAAAGAAACTCGGTCGCTGTTGTGTGTCGATAAAAAATCAGGCAAAAAGATCTGGGAAACGGTCGTCCATCAAGGCAAGCCGACTCCACCAAAGAATGCACGTGGGACACAAGCTTCTTCCACCCCTGCGTGTGACGGCAAACGCCTTTTCATTAATTTCCTGCACGACGATGCCATGTATACCTCTGCATTGGATTTGGATGGCAAAATCATTTGGCAAACTCGCATCACAGATTATGTTGTTCATCAGGGATTCGGTTCTTCCCCAACAATGTACGGTCCGTTGGTGATAGTATCTGGCGACAACAAATCCGGGGGAGCGATTGCAGGGTTAGATCGAGCAACTGGTAAAATATCCTGGATAGTCAAACGGCCGGAGATGCCTAATTATCCGTCTCCTATCATTTTGAAGGTAGCTGGCAAAACACAATTACTGATGACCGGCTGCGAGATGGTATCGAGCTTCAATCCGCTGACGGGTGTGAAAAACTGGGAAGTTGAAGGAGCAACCACCGAATGTGTGACCAGCACCGTCACTAACGGAGAATTGATTTACACAAGTGGAGGGTATCCCAAGAATCATGTTTCAGCTGTCAAAGCGGATGGTTCCAATGAACTGGTCTGGGAAAACAACACTCGGATTTATGTTCCTTCGATGCTCACCCGGGGGAAATTGTTGTTCATGGTTGCAGATGGAGGCTTTGCTTTGTGCTTAGATAGTAAATCCGGCGAAGAACTTTGGAAGGGCCGCTTGGCAGGAACTATCTCTTCGTCACCAGTATTAGTGGGTAATAAAATTCATGTCACCAACGAAGAAGGAGAGACCTTCATCTTCAAAGCGACCAAAGATAGTTTTGAATTATTAGGACGAAACAAATTAGGCGATGAGTGCTTCGCGACACCGACGATTTGTGGGAATCAAATCTACACAAGAGTCGCATTCGGAGCAGGGGAAGAACGAAAAGAAGTTCTTTATTGTATCGCAGAATAATAATTGATACCAGATTTCATACGGTCTAGTCTATAATGACTAGGCTGTTTTTATTTAGCTTTACTTAACAGGGCCTGACCGCCACGAGGAATGATTGTCGATGTCGTTAATGTCTCTTACGGAAGTTTCTTTCACTTTTAGCAAACCTCAACTTCTGGAAAATCTAAGCTTTGATATTAACACCAGGGAACGGATCGGTTTACTGGGCAGAAATGGCGCAGGCAAATCGACGCTAATGAAGCTTCTAGCTGGCGAGTTGGAGCCAGACGACGGGGTCGTTCGAAAAGATGAGGGCGTGCGTGTTGCCCGATTGCTTCAAGAAGTTCCTTCAGATACTACAGGGACCGTCTTTGAGATTGTTGCGATGGGTAACAAAGGAGACGGGATAGGTGAAGAGCCTGAAGAATGGGAGACGCAGCACTTGGTCATAACATACTCACAAAAATGAATTTGCAGCCAGAGATTGAGTTCTCGACTCTTTCGTCAGGAATGAAACGGCGTGTTCTTTTGGCACAAGCGATTGTGAATCAACCCGAAATCCTGCTTTTAGATGAACCAACTAACCATCTAGATATCGAGGCGATTCAGTGGCTCGAAAAGTTCCTCAAAGGGTATGAAGGAACGCTGGTGTTTGTGACGCATGATCGTGTATTCCTGCAAGCATTAGCCACGCGGATTATCGAAGTCGAACGAGGCCGATTATTTGATTGGACCTGTGATTACGACACATTCCTAAGACGCAAGCAATCGATGCTCGATGCTGAAGTGCAACAGGAAAAGTTGTTTGATAAAAAACTGGCGGAAGAAGAAAAATGGATTCGTCAGGGGATCAAAGCAAGGCGAACACGAAACGAAGGACGAGTCCGTGCATTAGAAAAGCTGCGAGAAGAAAGACAGAGACGGCGAAATAAAGTCGGAAATGTCCGCATGCAGGCTAGCGAATCCGAGAAATCTGGTCGCATGGTCATAGAAGTCAAGGATGTCAACTTTTCGTATGGTTCAACACCTATCATCAAAAATTTTGAAACGTTGATTACTCGTGGCGACAAAATTGGAATTTTAGGCCCAAACGGTGCTGGCAAGACAACGTTGTTGAAGTTATTACTCGGAGAACTAGAGCCAACCTCAGGTACGATTCGCAACGGAACCAAGCTGGATATACTATATTTTGACCAATTACGTGAGCAAATTAACGAAGATCAGACCGTTATTGAAAACGTAGGAGAAGGGCAAGAGACTCTGCTGATTAATGGGCAGGAAAAGCACATTTATGGCTACTTGCAGGACTTTCTGTTTACGCCCGAACGTGCCCGCAGACCTGCTCGGTTCCTCTCTGGTGGAGAACGCAACAGGATGCTGCTTGCCAGATTATTCAAGAAGCAGTCTAACTTACTTGTGTTGGATGAACCAACAAACGATTTAGACGCAGAGACAATGGAATTGCTCGAAGAACTGCTGACTGACTACACCGGAACAATCCTGATGGTGAGTCACGACCGGGCATTCTTGAATAACGTGACAACATGTATTTATGCCCTCTATGGCCAGGGAGAAGTCCATGAATACGATGGTGGCTACGATGATTACGCCCGGCAATCTCAAAGTCTTGTTTCCGACAAAGGACAAAAGTCAAAGGGCAAGCAGAATCAACAACACCAGTCAATGAACTCAACAGCGAGTTCGAACCAGAAAAAAAAGCCGAAACTCACCTACGGACAAAAACTGGAACTGGAAGCATTACCCAAAAAACTTGAGAAGCTGGAAGCCGAGCAGTCAGGCATTCACGATCAAATGGCTGACTCCGGATTTTATCAAAGAGACAATCTAGAGATCGTGAATGTAACGAGCCGTCTTAAAGATATTGAAGCCGAACTTGAAGTGTTGTACAAAACCTGGGACGAACTCGAAGCTCTCTCATAAATGACAACAGGCTTCGAGTACCTTTCAAGCGGCTTTGTTTTTTTCTTCGTCACATCGGAATGCGTGTTCTGCAAATGTTTCCGTAGCTGATCTGCCGGACTTTCCTCGCACACCGATTAATGTCAAAAACTTACGCCGAGTCTGGCGCAAAGGGACTGCGATCGTTCGATGTGCTCGGATGAACCAGGGACGTTTGGTATATTTTGTCAGACCGAGCTGTTCGATCTGATCGGGACGCAACCGTTTGACGTGCTTGGTGAAGTGATACATATCAGAATACTGAAGTAGCTTGAGAATCAATTTCGTGGTTGGCAACGTAAATGATCTCATCGCGGCTGAGCGATAACAGATTTGAAAATCGATCAAATACGGCTTGCCATCTTCTCCAACAAGAATGTTTTCCCGCTTATGCAAATCGACATAAGCCATTTTCTGTTCGTGCACTTCAAGCAGATAGGAAAGCAAGTCCGGAAAGAATTTGTCATTGACTTCTTCCTTTGAGCCTAGCGGGTGCCCAGGAACAAAGGGGTGTGCGACAGCGTTTGGAAAATGTTTCCCTTCGGACCAAACTGCTCCTAAATCGTTGGGGATACCTACGGTATTTACCATGCGTTGCATCGCAAAAGCTTCACGGTTTGCTAATAATCTCCCTAACCAGCCCGTGGGAAGCCCTAAAATTGACTGAACGCGATTGAACTTGCAAACGACACCGTGTTGATCGCCATCTTTGGGGTCGCCACTTTTTTGGATGCAGTGATACAACGCGGTTGCTGCCCAGGAATCGTGCTTGAAGACCTCTGCAAGCTGATAAGTTACTTCACCAACCACGATTTGTTCTGGCGGTGAGTTTTTACCCAATGCGCGGAACAAAGCAGGTCTTTCGCGAGTTGATCGCTCCATTAATCAATTTCCTTCCCTGGGAACAGCTATTTCATATGTAGATATCGCTATTATCGACGAAATATGCAGGGAGTGTAAAGACGAGTATTTTCGGCTATTATCAAGCGTTTTCGTCTGCTCCATTCAGAATATCAATCACAGGAGCAAAAAATTGCTGGTAACGAGCCGTCATGGGGGCCTGAATGGTGATTTTGGAGATCGGTGGAGTCTGTTCGGATCGCAAATCCTTCCCGGCTGTAATCATCGCTGAAGCTGTTAATACCCCTGATGTATTCTGCAAAACGGTCGATTCATCAGCCACCCAGATGAGTTGAGGATCGGCTTCGAGATTTCCCGTTTCGAATAAAATCAAATGGTGATCAGTCAAAAGCACAAAGTATTCTCCTGACAACTCGTAAGCTCCATTGTTTACTGTGACCAGGTCGAAGAGTGATTGAAACGAACCTGAAGTAAGGTATGCATTTGATTGATGATATAAGATCGCTTTGCATTGTGCAGAAGTTGCCTGCTTAATCACTGGATCTGCATTTGTATATTGATGAGTAGCCCGTGATCGAAACGCTAACAAAATCCGATCATAGATCTCGTTTTGATGACGCCTGTAATATAATCCAAATTGAATAATCACCATTTCAATTTCCGGACTGTACGGCGATTGTCTTGCATACAGATCACACAGCAGATCAATCATCGCATCGATATATTCAGAGTCCGGGGCAATATCAGGCGGTTTGAATTCCAATATCGAAATATTTGATGCAACCTGAGTGATGTCTTCATTGGTCACAGCCAGATTCATTACGGTCCATAATGAACTCCGCGTGATTTGCGTGAGTCGGTCTGCGATTTCAACATCTGGGTATTGTTGCAGTTGAGATAAAAACGCTGCCAGACATGTCAGGATCTGATGCGGTATTCTATCTGCCTGCTGATCATCTTTTGCAATCGTTGAATTCAGAGAAAGCTGTAATCCCAAGTGCTGTTGTACTGCCTTTCTCCAACTCTCGGCTGGTTGTGATGTGACTCCATGAAGCACTTCACGATGAGCTTTTTCTAGCAAACCAACAATGTTCCTTCGCTGCGACTCCTCAAGAAATTCAGGATGTGTTAATGATCGATTAATTGTTTTCCCTGCAACAACGCAGCGATAAAGAGTGAGGCGATCGTATTCGTTCCGTAATTGGATACGGCTCACTTCCTGGAGAATGTGTTTCAGTTTATCTTGCGAATCGGGAAACGCAGCCATCATGTGAGTCAATTCGACGCCATAACACCAGTTGGGATCACGATAACGAAAGCCATCACTGTAGACCGAAGCCACTTCGTAACCAACCACGCGGACAACATCTTGCATTAACCCAATTGCTTGCCTGTCAAAATAATTGACTGCAATCTTTTTTGCCCCAATTTTTCCCAGCTCAGTTGCTCCCCACATTAATCCGATGGTGAATGGATTGGTACTTGCCAAGACACGACCAAAGTAAGCCCCTTTGGTTGCCCAGTTCAAATACGGCGAAGCTTTCTTGTAGGCTCCATAAGCTTTAATGGCAGCCCGCACGGTATCGTATGTCTGCTGAATGTTGTACGACTTCAAATCGAGCGGGAGTTGATCCATCACCGCCAGCAGATGCAGTCCGATGCGGTTAATTGCACGAGCCAATTGTTCGGGACTGGTTTGAGCCAGTGGATTTTCAAGGTCCGGCTGATACACATTCGCAACCTGCTTGGCGATATCTAACAAGTCATCACGAAGAAGCCTGGCTTCAAAAGGGCCATGAGGAGCATAAGAGTTTTTGCGAATCTTTTCGTAAATTTCCTCTGCACTGACTTCAAGGATTTTTGTAACCTGAATATCTTTTTCAGCAATATCTTTTATAGCGATATCTTGCTGTTGCGATTGAGCAGGATAATTTGCAGACGCATCTTCCGAGTTACTATTCAGTTGCAAGTCCAGCAGTTCCGGACTATCTAGCCATTCGTGAATTTCGCAAAAGCGATCTGTCAGCTTGCGGGATTGTTGTTCGAGTCGATTCGATTCTGCTCGAAGTTCCTGTTGAAGTTGTTCCCGAGATTGATCTAATTCTTTTTGTTGCTGAGCAATTTGACGGGCTGCATCATTTGATGATATCCCCTGAAATTGTGTTTGATTTTTTAACAGCAAAACCAGTCCAACAATTTGCAGGATCAACAGCAAAACGACAACATAGATCGGCTCCAGGATTTGTTGTAATCCCAGACTTGCGATACTCATCCCTGCAATAGTCGCTGTTAAGACGATACAGGCAATCAGAATGAACAGTATTGAGCGAAATGTCATTTGGGTGCTCTAGTTAATAATCTGCTTTGAAAGATGCTGGGCGATGGAATATTCATCGTCTGTACGTTACAACGAATACTATAAAAATGGTAGAGTTTCTTCTGGATTGATTCAGGAAGAGCTTTCAGGGAACCGTCTATGAATTCAAAGGGAGCACAGACATTCCTGTCTGTTTTGTTGGGGCATGCCTTAATTCAAGGCAGACAAGAATGTCTACCCTCCGCTCGTAATGGTTTTTAGAATTCATCGAGGATCCCTTAATAGAATAATAAATTTCAGCTTAGGAACAAATGAAATGAGAATTAGAAACTTACTTCTTACTGTAATTGCGACTTCATTTTTGTCAGTGCTTGGTCAAGGCAGTTCATCGGCAGCCGAACAAGGCCTAGCTGTCGGTAAAGTTGTGCCTGAGTTTTCAGCGTTAGACGATAAAGGAAAAAAATGGAATTCCAAGGATCATGTGGGGAAGAAAATCGTTGTTGTCTACTTTTACCCAGCCGATATGACCGGGGGATGTACGAAGCAAGCATGTGCATTCAGAGACGACATGCCCAAACTTAGTGGTGCTAATGTAGAAGTTGTGGGAGTCAGTGGCGATACCGTTGGCAACCATCAATTATTCATCAAAGCCCACGGTCTGAATTTTGCATTGCTGGCTGACACCGAAGGGACTGTTGCAAAAACCTTTGGTGTTCCCGTTCGAAAGGGAGGCAGCATCGTGCGGACGATTGATAATGAAGAATTCACTCTGACTCGCAATTTGACAACCGCCCGTTGGACATTCGTCATTGGCTTGGATGGCAAGTTGGCTCACAAAAACACATCCGTCAACGCAGCTCAAGACAGCAAAGCGGTTATGGAAGTTGTCAAAAAACTCAGTAAGTAATTCCAATGGCATAAATCCCTGACGACAGTGGCTTTCAGCTCATCGTCAGGGATTTGTTTTTCATGCACCTCTTGAGCTTTCTTGTACCAGTTGTACGCTTTGAGAACGTGGCAGCAGTTAACATCTATTGATTTAGGAATCGTAAGTCATGCAGTTTTTGACGCTCGGCTCGTTTGTATTTTTCACAGGTTTGGTCGGTCTGCTTACCTGGTTCCTGACTCGCAAAGATCGTCACGATACCACAACAGGATATTTTCTTGGAGGACGCACGCTTACCGGCGGATACATCGCAGGCTCTTTGCTGCTGACCAATCTCTCGACCGAACAATTAGTGGGCCTTAACGGAGCAGCTTTTGAAGATGGTTTAAGCGTGATTGCATGGGAAGTGATTGCAGCAATGTCGTTGGTCGTGATGGCGCTCATTTTTCTTCCCAAGTATCTTCGCAGCGGCATCGCAACAATTCCGCAGTTCTTAGAATTACGATTCGACCACAACACCCGAGCGATTACTTCGATCATCTTTATTGTTGCTTATGCTGGTATTTTACTACCAATTGTGCTTTACACCGGAGCAACGGGGCTTAACTCGATGCTTGATGTTCACCTGCTGTTGGGGGTCAACGAAACGACTGCGTTATGGGTTACGGTCTGGGTCATTGGGATCATAGGCTCCATTTATGCAATTTTCGGTGGTCTAAGAACCGTTGCTGTTTCAGATACGATCAACGGATTCGGCCTGCTTGTGGGAGGCTTACTCATCACCTGGTTTGCATTGTGTGCGATCAGTCCTGATGCTCCATTGGATGCGTTTGCTGTCATGCAAAGTGCACATCCGGAAAAGTTTAATTCACTGGCTTCAGCTGATCAGTCTGTTCCCTTTTCAACACTGTTTACCGGTGTTTTGTTATTGAATTTGTTTTACTGGTGCACAAATCAGCAAATCATTCAACGAACTTTCGGGGCTTCCTCATTGAAGGAAGGCCAGAAGGGGGTTTTGATGGCAGGGTTTTTCAAAATCCTAGCTCCATTGATTCTGGTAATTCCAGGGATCGCTGCATTTCATCTCTACGGCTTTGCGACAATCGATGGTCAGCGAGTCTCATTTTATGATGTCACGACAGATCCCATTGCAGCCGTGGGCGTCCACATAACTGATGACGAAATTAACCAGACAATTATCCATGGTCAGCAATTTGCAGATCTGATTAACGTGGATACCTCATTAGACAATTCTGCACAACTCGAAGAAGCCCTCAAATGGGAAACCAAATCCGTTGATTACAACTCCGGTAAATTCACTATTCGAAAAGTGATTGCACCGGGTGTCGTTATTACGTACGACAAAGTGGGGCAGCTTATGTATCACGAGGGGTTTTCTGATGATGAACTGAGAAAACTCGTTCCGCTGCGTCGCAAAGACAAAGCCTACGGCACATTGGTCAGAAATGTTCTTCCACCTTACCTGACAGGATTCTTTGCCGCTGCAATTATCGGAGCTATTTTGAGTTCGTTTAATTCCGGCCTGAACAGCACCGCGACATTATTCAGTCTCGGAGTTTATCAGCACATCCTTCATCCAACCGCGAGTGAAAAACGTGTGATTAATTCAGGCAAAGTGTTTGGATTGGCAATTGCTGTGTTTGCGATGACGACGGCTCCGCTATTGGCAGGGCAGGACAGTATTTTTGGATACTTACAGAAGATGAACGGTTTGTACTTCATCCCCATCTTTTCAGTCGTGATTGTTGGGATGGCTTCTAAAAAAGTACCAGCTGTGGCTGCAAACGTTGCATTAATTGTCGGTTTCACTGCCATTGCCCTTGGGTATTTCGTGCCAAGTTTGGCGATTTGGGTCGAAAGATTAAATGGATTCCACTTCCTGGGACTCGTCTTCATCTCGTTGATTTTATTGATGATGATCATTGGAAACATTGCACCAAGAAAAACTCCGTGGGTACAAGTAGTAACCAACGACATCGACCTGACACCTTGGAAGCCAGCGATTCCGGTTGGAATTGTACTAGTTCTCATCGTGGTCGGAATTTACATCACCTTCGCAGATATCTCTGTGATTTGAGCAGAGGCTTTGGTTAACAAGTTATGTAGGGTGCGTCGAGACACCTTTTAATCAAAGTTCTTGAACTCGTCACCGTACCCTTCCGCATGGCTTCCCGAGATCGACGAAATTGCTCATGATATGATAATAACAATCAGGACGCACTCTACGGAACTCAACTCGCGAAAGCATCTGCATCGATTACGGCACGATCAGTTC
>JAESQE010000552.1 GCA_016765335.1 Planctomycetaceae bacterium | reverse complement strand
TTATGGATAATCTTTTCCTGGCCAGTTTGCCCACCACGATTTGAATAACTGATATTGCAATTCAACAAATGATTTCTGGCTCACGCTCAATTGATCGTTCTCGTTGAAGTGTAAACTATATTCTGTTTCGCCATTGAGTACGAGTAAGTACTTGTAATACAGAACCAAATCGGGGCCTTCGTCGAAAGTGGACAACACCATTAAAGCACTTTCCAACTCTTTTGCCAGCTCGCGTGCCTGGTAGTCGCCTTGAGCAGCCAGCTTACACAGGGCCACAAGGTGGAGGATTTCTTTGGGTAATGCATTTCCAATGCCTGTAATTGCGCCGACTGCACCACAGTTGATATATCCATGAAAGACTTGTGTATCGACACCAACTAATAATGACAAATCGTCATCAGCTCCGGTGATGAATTCCGCAGCATAACTGAGGGATTCACTTCCACCAAATTCTTTGAAGCCGATCAGGTTAGAGAATTCATTTCGCAAATCAAAGAACAAATCCGCTTTGGTTTCGAATCCGTAATGCGGGCTGTTGTAGATGACAGCTGGTAGGTTCGGGGCAGCTGATAAAATGGCTGCAAAGTGATTTCGCTGTGCAGCCGGCGAAGATCCACGCGACAATAACCGTGGAATAATCATCAACCCTTTGGCTCCAACCTGGGCAGCATGCACCGTGTGAGAAACCGCAATTTGTGTGCTGACTGAACCGGTTCCGACGACAACGTCCACGCCGGCTTCACATAATTCTGCGACTCCTTGTTGACGTTGAGCATCGGTCAACAAAGGCCAGTCTCCCATCGAGCCACAGTAAATCACTCCATTCATCCCAGCAGACATCAGTTCTTGCCCTTTTCGAACCAACGCCTGGTAGTTAACCGAACGGTCTGCATGGCAGGGAGTCATGATTGCGGGAAGACAACCTGTGAAAATATTTGTATTCATCATGATTTATCAATGCAAAAAAGGCAGCAAATTTGAATAGGAATGCACTGTAGCATCTCACTTCAAAGTTTCAAAACGTGGCAAATACAATAAGAGTAATCGCCGATTGATTTCGTGGTATCAAGAAATCCTCTTAGAAGGCCAAAATACCATTCACTGCTCACAACGAACAATCAACGCGGGCTTCGAAATGTAGAGTGGTGTGCCGGTTAATTCTATAAAATCTAAAAGATGAGTGAACCAGATCGGTCGTCAATTCGTTGAACAAGGGGGGGCAATTGCCGACAGAACCATCGATAGTACAGCATCAGATGAGTGAAGTTAAATGCCAGCCCAAAAAGAATCAAGCAGCACGTTTTCTTTGCATAAATGAAGATAAAAGGTTGACAAAATACATCAAAGTGATATCATAATGATATCTAGTCCCGTAATATTGGAGAATGCACAATGAACAGCGAAATTAAATACTCCCCCATTTCAGGATGGAGTGTGATTCTTTTGTCTTTGATACTAGTGATTGGTGCCCCGATTGCGTTCATCATATTCGCGATTATGACGAACCCCGAATTCATGATCCTGGCGATTCCAGTGTTCCTAATCGGTATTGTCAGTTTGTTTGGCTTCATGGCGATTGCGCCTAATAATGCACGGGTATTACTTTTGTTTGGAAAGTACAAAGGTACTGTCAGAACCAGTGGATTCTATTGGGTCAACCCATTTTTTTCGAAGAAGAAAATATCACTACGGATTCGAAACTTTGAAACCGGTTCAACCGAAACTCCTGAGATAACAGATGCAGCCACGGGGCGGGTTTTGCAGAATCAATCACGTGGTAGTGGTAAACCATCAAAAGTAAATGATCGTGATGGGAACCCGATTGAAATATCAGCTGTTGTTGTCTGGCGAGTTGTGGATACCGCAGAAGCAATGTTTGAAGTGGATGATTACTCTCATTACGTTGCAGTACAAAGTGAAGCTGCATTACGTGATTTGACGTGTCGGTATCCTTACGATAGTGAAGACCACGAGGAATCACTTCGGGGCAGTACGGAGAAAATATCAGAGCAGTTAAGGGAAGACATTCAGGAGCGTCTCGACAAAGCCGGCGTGGAAGCTATTGAGGCTCGAATCAGCCATCTGGCTTATGCACCAGAAATTGCAGCCGCCATGTTGCAGCGTCAACAGGCACAAGCTGTAGTGGCTGCCCGAACCAAAATCGTCGAGGGAGCTGTTGGTATGGTGGAAATGGCATTGGAACAGCTGACGCGAGATAAAATTGTTGAACTTGATGATGAACGCCGGGCGGCAATGGTTTCAAATCTGCTCGTCGTGTTGTGCAGCGACAGTTCCGTTCAACCGGTTGTAAATACGGGCAGCTTGTATCACTGAATAATTGAGTTAAGATGAGACGTCTAATAAATTCAATCCCAATCCTTTAAGCAGATATTAGGCTCCTGTGGCTAAACGTCAGTCATTTTTGTTTCGGACAGATCCCCAAACCCTGGAAGCTCTTCGGCGTTGGGCAGATGACGAATTTCGTAGCATGAACGCTCAAATGGAATTTGTCCTGCGCCAAGCGATGGCCAGATCTGGACGGTTGCCTGCCAAATCAGAGAAACAGGAAAAAAACACTGAAGAGACTTAACTCTGAGGAGACATAACTGTTTAGCTTGGAATTTCTTATCGATTTAATATAGACTTCGCAGCATGAACGACATATCGACATTAATGGCCGACTTGCTCATCATTCTTATCGCGGGTCTGTTGGCAGGTTCTGTCTGCAAACGCGTTGGAATCTCGTTGCTGGTTGGGTACTTAATTGTCGGAGCATTAATAGGCACGGGAGCCTTGGGTCTGGTTTCACAAGAACAACGTGAACTAGAATACTTGGCTCGGGCTGGCGCTTTACTGCTACTGTTTTCAGTCGGCATCGAGTTTTCTTTGGAAGAACTTGTTCGATTGAAACGCTATTTTCTTATCGGCGGATCGGTCCAGATGGTACTTGTTGCGGTGCCGTTAATCATCACTTGCCTGGCGTTTGGCCTGTCGTGGAATGCTGCGGTTTTAGCTGGATCGGCAGGTGCTTTGAGTTCTACCGTACTTGTTTTCAAAGCGTTGGCAGAATGGGGGCAAGTTGCTACGCCACACGGCCGTCGAGCGATCAGCATCCTACTGTTCCAGGATGTTGCCCTGGTGCCGTTGATGTTGCTCGTTCCATTGCTTACCAATACCGGGGAACCACCTTCGCTGACAACTTATGTAGTGCTCGCCGGGAAAACGTTAGTTTTTGTCACAGCAGTTATCTTGGTCAGACAAGTGATCAGCCGCTGGGTTGTAACAACATTAATTCAGTTGAGATCAGTAGAACTTGTGACACTGTTTTCTTTGAGCTTACTTGGGGGTGTCTGTTGGGGAGCGTATTGGCTTGGGCTTCCACCAGCAATCGGCGCACTTGCTGCCGGGGTGATGATTAGTGGCAGTCGGCTCAGCAAGCAGATTGACTCAATCATTTTACCATTCCGCGAATCGTTCGCCGCTGTGTTTTTTGTCACACTGGGAACACTATTGCACCCCATGGACTTCTTTGACGAACCCCTATTGTTGACCGCAGGCATCGCAGGAATTCTGATTTTGAAGATGGCAGCAGCAACATTCGCATTAAAATTAAGCGGGCTTCGCTGGACAGCCGCAATGGGAATGGGGCTGGGACTGGCACAGCTCGGCGAGTTTTCTTTTCTGGTACTTGCTGAAGGTGTTGGGCAAGGCATTATCAGCAGCAACGATTACAACCGCATGCTTTTCATTGCGATCGGAACATTAATTCTGACGCCGCCTTTACTGAAATTCGGCCTCCGTTGGACAGGCGAAACGCTTGACGAGCGAGACGATACAGAGCATACCCAGGACAGTTCTAATCCCATTCAGCATGCATTGGTCATTGGCATTGGATTGATTGGTCGGCAGCTCGCATTGCGGCTGGAAATCATGGGGATCGATGTTTGCCTGGTGGATCTAAGCCCAATCAATTTGCATCCATTTGCTCAACAAGGATTTCACACAGTCACTGGAGATGCTCGTGATCCGAAAGTGCTTGAAAGAGCGCACGCTGCTCGGTGCAGTTTCGTGGTGGTCAGCGTCCCTGATGACGATATGGCCAACCGCATCGTGCGATCACTTCGAGAGCAGAATCAAACAGCGGCCATTTTGGTTCGGTGTCGGTATCAAAGCAACATCCAGCTCGCACTCAAAGCGGGCGCGACCGATGTGGTCAGTGAAGAAGCAGAAGCCTCTGGAGCCTTACTTCGCCACTGCGAAACAATCCTTCAATCCGCAGCAACGACCACGAAATAAATAACTGGTCACGAATGAATTCTCTCCGATCTCAAGAATCAAAACCGAAAAACTATTTACGACAAATCCATATTGACTAGGAATAGACCTGTTTTAATGCCACGAATATTCTGGTATCTCTGTATGGTTTATTTGTAGCATATAAATTATTCCTCATTCACAATTCTGTTTTTTCGCAGGTGACTTATGAATTTTCTTAATCGTCGAACCTTCTTTCAGGCTACCGCAGCAACTCTTGCGGCAACCGCATTAAACCGAACGAATACAGCGACAGCAGAAAACGCTGTTCCAGTAACTCCAAAGCGGCGTACTCGATTTGCGGTTTCTTCGTATTCGTTTTGGCAATTCAAAAATATAGATTTACGCTCCATCGAAACCTGCATCGATCTGGCTTCGCAGTGGGGATTTGATGGATTTGAAATTCTGGAACGTCAGATGGAAAACACCGATAACGCGACGCTCCAACGCATCAAACAGCGAGCTTTTGTGAACAGCCTCGATTTGTGTGGCTTTTCGACTCATCAGGGGTGGGTGAATCCCAGTGCTGAGATTCGAAAGCGTAATACCGATAAAACGATTCGCTCGATCGAACTGGCTTACCGTTTGGGCATTCCGACCATGCGTGTCAACACCGGCACCTGGGGGACCAGCAAAAGTTTTGACGATTTAATGGCTCATCGCGGAATTGAATCCCCGGTCAAAGGCTACACCGAAGAAGATGCATTCGGCTGGGTGATCGACGGGCTGTCGGATTGCCTGGAAGCTGCTAAGCGGTGTGGTGTGACACTCGGTTTAGAAAATCATTGGGGACTGGGACGTACTCCCGAAGGTGTCATGCGAATTGTCAAAGCGATCAATTCTCCCTGGCTTAAAACAACGTTAGATACCGGCAACTTCCTGGAAGATCCGTACGATCGATTAGAGCTGATGGCAGATGACGCCGTGTTAGTGCAAGCCAAAACCTACTACGGCGGCGGCTTGTGGTATGAGTTAGATTTAGATTATCCACGCATCGCCCAATTGCTAAAAAAGCACAACTTCCGAGGCTATGTCTCTCTAGAATTCGAAGGCAAAGAAAACCCCCGCACCGCCATCCCCAAATCATTAGCCATGCTACAAAAAGCATTTGCGTAGTTCGACAGAAATTGGCTCTCCCAATACAAGCCCGAAGCGCCAGCGAGTGAGTATTTGATTGTGCTGGACTCATTCGCTGGACCTGCAAGCACGCTACTGGTAACATGACCACTGTGTCTAAGGTTCTGGTCCTCCGTTGGTCTCATATACAACATCAATGAGAGGTACGAGGACTGTCAGGTATCTTTTCTAAACAATGGCATGCAGGTTAATAACAAGTTGGGCAGTAAACACATCCATGGATTCGTTCAATAAAGATGCCGTAATCAAAGCACTCGAAGATGCTGGTGCAGAGTTGCCGTGTCCACGGTGCGGAAATAGCACTTTCATGATCGCTGATGGTTACATATCTAATCCGCTTCAGGATGACTTGGAGACAATGAAACTACTTGGCAAGTCTATTCCGACTATCGTCGTGATCTGCGAAAAATGCGGCTACATAGCCCACCACGCAATCGGAGTACTCGGCCTCTTCCCTCCAAAGGCAGAAGAGGAAGCTAAGAATGACTGACATGCAAAAGGCAAAATTTGATAAGACTTTCGGCAAGGACATGATTCAGACTTCCGTCCTACATTTGAACGTCAGCCAAGAAGTGATTATCACAACGGAAGATAAAGTCAGACTGTGCATGACAGAGCATGCGAATCAGCTCATAGCCCGACAGAACTGGATTGCTCCGCTCTCACTGTTTGTAACGATCCTCGTCGTCCTGCTTACGGCCGATTTTTCTGATAGGCTGATTTTCCCAAAGGCAACTTGGCACGCAGTGTTCGTCTTAGGTGCAATTCTTGCGTTTGTTTGGGCCGTACAAACAATTTATCGAGCAATCAATGCCACCACATCCATCGACAACATTGTGATCGAACTCAAGAAATCATCGACTAAATAAGTAACGTAGCGTGGGTGTGTTTTTTTGTAGGTTGGGATAGCGGATGCGTATCCCAACAAATGCAAGGGGCCGTTTTGCAACAAATTGTGTTACAGATCCATTGGAATTCAAAATGATTTTCCAGTTCCACACCACAAAAAAATGTTGGGATACGCTCCGCTATCCCAACCTACAGCCAACCGACAGGTTCACCCCAGCGATTTGGTCATGGAGAATCAATCGGCACACGAAGGTGGGTGCAAGCACCGCACCCTAC
>JAESQE010000551.1 GCA_016765335.1 Planctomycetaceae bacterium | reverse complement strand
TCAAATTGAAGACATGCAGTTCAACTCGACCGTCCGCTTAGAACCGGCGATTGCTTTGCTAACAGTCGTAGCAGTCACCTTACTAAATCTTCGTGACGCATCACGCCAGCAAGATGCCAAAACTCGCCTTGCGACATGCGCACGGTGATGGGTGCAAGCACCGCATCCTACTTTTGGAATCCTGCTCTGATTGTTTATTGAAAGCAGAGCAGGGATCTTAGCCCACTTCATAAAAAAAGAGGAGACAGATAATCTGTCTCCTCTTTATCAATTCAAATTCACTCAGAATTTCTGAGAGTTATTTGCCAGCCCCGCCTGCACTGTAGGCGCCGCTGACTTTTCCTGTTGAGGTTTTCTGACCGGTTCGCTTTTTATTGAAAATTTCAGAAACTTTTCCGGTTGAATTTCGTCTTCCAATCGTGTCATTGACACCAGTACTTCGAGCTCCTTGTTTGAGGACAAAGCCTTTGTTGCTCAAACCAGGGATATAAAGTCTTCTTTGAGACTTATATCCGATATATGCCAGGAAATCGTTCAAGTTGACTTTGCGTGTTCCCTGAAGACGAGCTTCGTTGGTCAGTTCCAAGTTTTTCGTGGTGATTTTTTCGAATCGTTCTTTTTCGTCATCACGTTCTGTTGTTGACGGATCGGGGATTTCTCCGACAACGAGAAACTTTGTGTTGACGTTGATGCCACGATGAATAATCCATTCGCCATCATCGCCAACTTCATTATCAATTTCAGCACCATTGGCTGTCACTAAGTCGTGCAGCAAATCTCGATCATAAATGCCATCTCCATCCAAATCGATAAAGCCAACAAACGAGAAGCTGAAAGTACGACCGGCTTCCCACAATGGAGAATAAATGACATCTCCTGGAGTAATCGGACGGTAAATATCTGCTTTAAGAATTCGTGCTTCTGCCCGACCTGGCCAAACCTTAACCACTTCAATCTGAGCTTTGATATCTTCGCTTGTTCTTCCGACCCCTTTGTTGTTTTTATCGTAAACACTAAAGGTCGTCTGTGCTTTCAGATTGTCACGAGATCCAATATTCAGCCAGACAAGTTGTGTTGAATTGTTTACATTAACGATGGTTCCATCTGGGCGTTCGAAGCTGATATGTTCAATCTCATCAAGCCGCTCTTGAAGACGGGTCCGGATGGCATTCAGCTTAACAATGTCACTCTGCATGCTTTTTAATTGTTGAGCAAACGCTTCTTGTTCTTGCTCTTTTTCGAGCTGAACTTCTGCTAAATTGGCACGTGTTTCGGTAAGCTCACTGTCTTTTTCAGCAATGGTTTCCTCAGAGGTTCTAATCCGATCCTGCAAGTCACTGCTTGCCATGTCCGTAGCCTTTTCGAAGCCCTGTACCCGGGTTTCATTCTGCTCCTGAAGTAAGCGGTACTCGTTTTGCATTTGAGCGAGTTCGCCTTGAACCTGATCTCGTTTTGTTGCGACGTTATCGAGTTCGTTTCGAAGCGACACAATTGTTGTCGAGTAGTTAGGCTGAGCAACATCCCCGCCATAGGTGTCGATGTCGTGCTGCATAGCACCGATCACTTTGGTTTTATTGCCGGGTTCTCCAACACCAATTTGACCGAGGTCAAACTCATGCCCAATCATTGACAGCAAAGATTCAAGCTCTTCGAGGCGGCTTTTGAGAGCTGTTGTACTGGTAGCAGCTATTTTCTCGGCAGCCACTTTGCTGGCTACCAGTTCTTCGCGTTCACGAAGTTGCATGTACCACATCCCAGTGAATACAGCCCAAGCTGTTCCGAAAAAGAACAACCAAATATGAACGCCTGTAACTCTTCCTGTTGAAGCCGCCATGGCACCCTACCAGTTCTAATAACAGTCTGTGGAAAAAGCCGGGGAAACGTTTAACCGTTTCGAAAAGAGACACCGACTCTGTAGCTAATTAAATTTTGTACAGAGAGTCTGTCTCATAAAATATATTTCACGAACACTCGCAAATCTTCACTTCTGAAGATAGCGAATTTCGATAAATGTTTAATTATTGAGATCTGTGTTTAATCCAAGGTTTGAGAGCGAACAAATAAGTTCTACCTCAACACAAAAGACAATTTATAGATCTAGCATCGATAATCGACGCCGAAAACTCGATCCCATTTCACTTTGTCGCTGTAACAGGTGAGACATTCCCAACAGGGATATTCTTGAAAAGGCTCCCACAAAGTATAAGCAGTATAAACGGAATAATTAACACTGCGTACTGAAATTGCCAAAATCACGAGAATTAATTTGATGCTGCCCACGCCCCCTGAATGGGAGATACTCAGAAAATAGATTCAACAACCAGAAGTGATTCAAAAAGATGAGTTCTGAAGACCTTCAAAACGAAATTCATCTCTGAAGCCCGTTTATTAAACGATATCAACAGACTGAAATCAACTTCCAGCCGACTTTTTTCTGATTGTTCAAGCGTTAACGGGATTTCATGGCAACCCAGATAACATTCGTTTTTTTAAGTGTTTCGCATAAAAATTGATTGATGAAGTGAGCTATCATAAGGTATCATTCATAAAAGTCATGCAGTTTCTTGCACGTACAAATGCTTCATTAAAAAATGTAAAACGTCAGCTATTCAGGTCAGACAAACGACTTTCTACCGAAGTCACCTGTTCCAGAATTGATTCTTTTATTACGGGGCCACGGATTGGTGAACGACCAAACAGACTACGAAATCCCATCTGCACCGGAAAGCCAAGCGTTGGCTCAGAAATCTGCTTTCTTAGTGCACGAAAGTTCCCGAGGGGAGATCGTCAGAAAGAATGTTCTTCGGACGACAACTCTGATTGGTTCTCATGAAACGTGCAATCTTCAGTTAATCTCTTCGCAAGTCGAGCCTTCACATTGCGTGATTACATTAGACGGGCGAGGGTTTCGAATTTGGGATTTGCGTTCCCGTATTGGCACCAAAGTCAACGGAAAGAAAATCCGTAGCACCCGCCTGCATCATGGAGACCAAGTAAAAATTGGTTCATTCACATTCCAATTTACAACAACAGTGAAAGATGAATCACGACAGGGATTTTTCATTGATGATTACCGAGTGCTTGGCATTCTCGGCACCGGCGGAATGGGTTGGCTGTATGCAGTAGAAGATCCCCGGACGATGCAGAAGTTCGCACTGAAGGTATTGATGCGACGTGCGAATCATCCGAGTGTCGATCAACAAGAGCTACGGACGCGGTTCCTTCTTGAAGCAGAAGCCGGAGCAAAAGGCCGACTGAAGCACCCGAATATTATCAACGTTCTGGATCATCAGCATCGTAGCGATGTCGAGTATTTGCTTTTAGAACTTTTCGTCTCGATGGATCTTCAAGAGTTAATTCAACGCGAGGGTTCTCTAGATCCTGCGTTTGTTTGCAGCATTGGCCTTCAGACCGCTAAGGGGCTGAATCATATCCATCAAGCTGGCTCGGTTCATCGTGATATCAAGCCCTCAAATTTGCTTATTGGGCCAAACGGGCTGGTAAAGATTTGTGATTTCGGGCTGATTTTTCTAGGGAACGATCCCATTGAAGCTGAACTCGCTTCACAAATGGGAAAGGATTGTCTGGGCACAGCTGACTACATCGCACCGGAGCAATCTTTCGATAGTTACCAGGTCGATGGTCGAGCTGATATTTATGGATTGGGATGCGCTCTGTATTTATCCTTGACTGGCAAGCTGCCCTTCCCCGCAGAAAGCAACAGCAAAAAAATCCAGTCCCACAGGAAAGTGAAGCCTCCCAGTATTACTGCGTTAAACCCTGCGGTCCCACAAGAAATTGCTGATATTGTGCATCGCTGTATGGAAAAAGATCCTCAGAATCGCTACCAAACGGGAGAAAAATTAGCAGCTGCATTAGCTCCCTTTGCACGAGTTCAAAAAATTGAATTCAATTTCGAGGATTTAATTGCCAAAAGAACCAACCAGGCCTCTTACCGCCTGGCTGATCCGAAGAAGAAACATTTCCTTCAACGGATTCCGGCGAATGTCGCTGCTTCACTAGCAGGCATCACCAGTGAAGAGCATTTGGGAGATGAGCACACGGTCATCAATCCTGCTCGACAATCAGGCATCGCAACCCATCTCCCCGGAGATACCTCCGCTGCACGCGAAGCGTACTGATTGCTTTGGCTCTTATGTGCCAATGAACAATAAAAGTGAGTGGCAAAGCGATAGCCGCCGATTAACTATTCAGACATGCTAAAGCACAAACGCCAGACCCGTAGGCCGGAACAAGCAAAGCGAAGTTCCGGCAAATGCAACTGACGCACAGGCAGTGGCACCTCTTGTGAATTGGAAATGAATAACATTCGGCGGGTGGGCAGCCAATTTTGGCTGGGTTGCGTTGCAACAAAAAGCAGTTCCTCAGCTCTCAACGAACAAGTAAAACGCCAGCAAATCCATCATGTTTGGGGAATCGTATTGCTAGGATTATACTTTCTCCAGAGAATACATATTCTCGTTGTGACTTCATCAATCACGAAACTTGCGTTACAACTATTTGATTAATGCTATAAAACGTAAATCAAATCAGTAGCGTAGAGCATCCTTGGGAACATATCAGAGGTATTCATGTCGAATCAAACACCGACCCCGCGACTTTCGACCGGTATTCCCAGGTTGGACGAACTCCTCAACGGAGGACTACTTCCCGGGAAGATGACTGTCGTTTTAGGAGCGACCGGCATCGGAAAATCACAACTGGGCATTCAGTTTGCAAACGCAGGAAAAACACAGGAAGGCGAGCCTGGCTTCTTTTTCGACATGACATCCCGAGGCGATTCGCAAAATCACTTTGATTACGCAAATCGTTTAGCGAACTGGTCACTGAAGCCGATGCCGATTGAACGGTTGAAAGATCCCGAATGGCTTTGGGATCGGCAGCACAGCCGTTTCGACATCGTGCATCCCTTTGAAAAAACGGGGAAACGCGTCACCCGAGGCGATCTCGATACAGACGAATACCGCGAATGGCAAACCGAGTTAACTCGTAAGTTGGATGTCACGATTCGCTTTTTCTACGGCAACTTCATCCACGGTGCCAGGCGATGCATCATTGATGGTTTGGAACCGACTGATAAACCATCGGAATCGTTCCAGTTTGATATGTTCGAATACCTGTATCATCAAATATTGAAAAAGGACGCAGACTGGGTCGCGCGAGACCTGCTGCGTGTTCAATACCGTAAATACGAAGAGCAAGTCAAAAAGCATCATTACAATCACGAACATCTCGGCTGCCTCGTGTTATGCACCACCAAAGAAACGATGCTGGAAGATTTAATCTCCAGACCGCTCGATTCCGGCGATATTCTCTCGAATGCGAACACAATTATTCTGATGGGAAAAATCCGAGAAGGCATGAAAATGGGACGAGCCATGTATGTTGCCAAGCATCGTGGCAGTGCCTGTGAAGAATCGATTGTCCCTTTTGAAATTGACGAACAGGGACTGCAATTGCTCAGTTGATATCGTTTCGGTTACAGTTTCTACACTGCACACTATTCGCTTTTACTCATTAAGACCTCATAGCGGTAAAAATTTCATGTCAGACAACAGTTCTTCAAAAGGCACGTCAATAGCGCAGCAAGGTTTTTCAGTTCTCTTACAAGAAAATAAAGTTGCAACGATTAAGAAAAGGACCAATAATTTT
>JAESQE010000550.1 GCA_016765335.1 Planctomycetaceae bacterium | reverse complement strand
GTTTCACCAGTTGATGCATCCCTTGATCAAACGATTCGCTTTTACATCCACGCGAAACAAACAGAAATCCGCCTTGCGTGAAGTAATTTTGAAGTAGCGTGATATGCTGATCACTCATCAGCTCGGAGAGATCGTTTTCGGAAGTCACAAATAAAATCGGTGCTTGTAACATCTCTTGCAAACCATTGTTTTCAACGGCTTTGTCGAAATCAAAAGTTTGCCAGGAGAGAAGTTTGGGCCACTTGGGCAAAGTGCTGATATGCTCAACTAAATTACTAACATCTTTCGGATGCCGATTCCATAACTCGCCAATCACCAGATCTGTATTATCAGGATCTCTTGGCCCCAGCTTCAGTTTGTTGATTAATACCGGTGCTAATCCTTTGGATAAAAACAGAAGTGACAACGGAGTCCCAACGACTTCATTATCCTCTCCAACTCCCATTCCTTTCCATGATCCATTACGTTTGTTCTGCTTGTTAAGCAAAGCCCGGGCACCTTCACGGTACCAATCGTGAGTCCCGAAGAAACGCCGACCGCTGAGCCTGCCTGCTCTTTCCAGACCGTAAAGATAATACAACCAACTTTGGCTACCTCCAGGATTGGAATTAACCGAAAAGTTTCTAGCCATCCAGCGAATCGCTCGTTCCATTGGTTCGTTTGGTTCTGGAGGCAGGCAGCAAAGTGGGTTCCCTTGCTCATCGACTTCTTCGTTGTCATTCAGGAATGTTGAGGTAATGACTAACGAGGCAATGCCCGCAACTGTCATGCTGCCATAACTAGTTTTGCGAGTCATTTTACTATAGCCCCAGCCGCCATCAGAGTGTTGCGAAGCGAGCCAGTGGTCCCGAGCGAGTTTCCAGGTTTTACGCTCAACTGGAATTCCATGATAGGCTGCATCCCTTAAACCTAGAATTGCATATTGAGTATTACTTCGATCAGAGCCGCCACTGGCGCCTCCGTAACCCCAGCCGCCAGCATCTTCTCCATTCTTTAGCTGGTTATTTTCCAGTTTTTGTACGAGATTAAAAATTCGTAAGTTGTCTCTTGTCCCTTCTTTGGCAGCCGTAAGAACCATAATCATCAATGAGATTTCGTAAGTTCTGCCGGGGGAAGGTTCTTTGACTGCTCGCAACCATTTCAAACCACGGGCAATGGCAGGATCGTCTGCTGTTAAGCCTGCATTGATTAAGGCAAGTAAGTTCAAACTGGTTACGCCTGTAGGATACGCTCTATTTATTGAACTTTCCCAAGAACCATCGGGTCGTTGTTGGCTGACAATATAATTACGGCCTCGTTTGATGGATTCCAAAACATTTTGGGCCGTTAACTGATCATCAGCCGCGTTGGCAGTATTTTGAAATGAAGCAACGCTGGTCTGTGCTACAATCACCGCAGCAAGAGTTACTCGTAAGATGCTTTTTCGCATGGAAATTGATTCCGAATAACGGTGACAATTTATAATGAAGTTGGAAGTGCAAGTTTGCACTTATGATCATAACATCGCGATCCTTTGAAGTCACCAGCGATTTCAGGATCTGCTGCTTAGACAGCTGTCAGGGAAGTGATTAAGATGGTTACAGAAGATTGATGGAACATTGGGATTTCGAGTATCAAAGTGCTCCTTCACCGGCTGCTTACACTTTGCCGCTTACTGCATCCTGAAGAACCTATGCAAAAATCAGTTATTAGGGAACCTTTATTAATTCAAGTGAGGCACAGACATTCCTGTCTGTGTCGTTTGAGTCTGCCTCAGTTCAAGGCAGACAAGAATGTCTACCCTCCGCCAGGCAATGTTTTTTTTTGAATTAAGAGAGGTTCCTATTACTCATACAAACAAGATACCGTTATGCAAACTCGCCGATTAGGACAAACCGATCTTGAACTTCCCATTTTGAGCTTTGGAGCATCTTCACTGGGGCAAGAATTTCGTCAGGTCGATCTCACCGAAGCTCTCAAATCTGTTCACGCAGCTCTCGATTGTGGCATGAACTTTATCGACACCTCTCCATTTTATGGGCGGGGCATGTCCGAAGTGATGCTTGGTGTTGCGTTGCGAGGCATCCCCAGAGATTCTTATATTCTGGGAACCAAGCTGGGAAGGTACAGCGGAGATCACTTCGATTTTTCTGCACGTCGGGTTGTCGAAAGTATCGATATTTCTCTGGAACGGATGGGGGTCGATCATCTTGACATTTGCTTGTGTCATGATATTGAATTTGTTGATCGAGAACAAATTGTTGAAGAAACGTTGCCTGCGTTGCGAAAAGTTCAACAGCAGGGGAAAGTGAAATACATCGGGATTTCCGGTTATCCGATGAGTAACTTCAAGTATATTTTGGATCACACGGAACTGGACTGCGTACTTTCGTATAATCATTACACTTTACAAAATACAATGTTTGCAGACTTGGTGCCTTACTTGAAACAGAAGAACGTTGGCATCATGAACGCTGCCCCGTTTTCTGCCCGATTGCTGGCAAATGCCCCACTTCCGCCCTGGCATAAAGCAACACCCAAAGTACGTGAAATTGCAAAACAAGCTGCTCAGTTCTGTAATCAACAAGGTGTAGATATCGCCAAGCTGGCTGTGCAGTTTTCTGTTGCTCATCCCGAGATGACTACTTGCGTTACCGGTTCTGCGAATCCGCAGCGAGTTCGTCAATGGGCCGAATGGATTGAAGAGCCACTCGATCAGCATCTGCTTGAGGACGTGCTGGAAATCCTTAAGCCGATCCATAACTGGTTTTATATCGAAGGTCGTCCCGAAAATAACGATGAACAAACAGTGACCGCTTGAAGATGTTGATGCCGTGACGTTTGCTTCTTTTTATTCACGCATCAAAGAACAGGCTTAACCGCTTTCTCTGGAATTGCCTTGCTCAAGCTATGCAGCTTAACGCAATTGCAGACTCTCACTGCTGCTCGCAGGTGCAAAATCCATGTAGATTGCCTGACCCGAACTATCAGGATGATGAGTATTAAAGCGGCTATTCGGATTGATCCGAATTCGCCTTGCTGTCCTGAAGAGCCTGTTTCTACCGGTCGATATGACTTTATAGAGAGTGTGGTCTACCCAGGGATTAAGGTTCGACATCAAGCAATGGATTATGCAGATAACATCACGTGGATTGCGATGGTGTTGTCAAAAAATCAGGAGCGGCAATGCGAATTCACTCTACTTGTCGCGTCGGTTTAAGGAATTGATTGTTGATTTGAAGATCATGATGAAACAAGGCTCAATTGGCAAACCTGAGTCAACTTGCTTCATACTTTGGAACACAATCAGTAGCAAAAACCGTCGCGGCAAATAGAGTGGAAGCACTGACCAAACAGGAGTGCTTGTATGAAAACGATCAAATTACTGATAGTGATGGCGATCTTTTTAGGGTTAAACACTGATGTTCATTCAACGGAATGGTCTGGGCTGAAGTTCTGGAAGAAAAAAGATGCTGGCTGTGTAGACGCTGGAAATTGTGTTGATGAATGTGCTTCAGATGGTTGTGTAGATTCCCCGCGAGGTGCTCGATGCAAAAAAGTAATCTCTGCATCTAAGCAATGGCTAGCAGAAGCCTGTAATAAAAGCAGGTTCAAACGACTACGCAGTAACGATTGTCTTGCCAGCTGTGTAGATGACAGTTGCGTTACTTCTCACGTGGCAGCTGATCAATGGGTCTGGTCCGCTCAAGAGACAGTTTCTCAAAATGCGATTGTCGCTCCTCAAAAACTTTCTCAACTTGACTTGTTGAATCAAAAAGTTCCTGTGCAAGTTTCCGATGCCACACCTGCCCCCAGGGTTGTTCCCACAGGCAAGATAAAGAAGTACTACCCGGTCGAAGATGCAACGGGATTTCTTGCACCCATACGAAGAAGATAGAAATTACCTGGCACTGAGTAAGAAACTCTTAATTTATTTGAGAGATGGTGACGGACTCAAACCCCTCTGGGAATTCCCAGAGGGGTTTATTGCGGACAACAAATGAGACGAGCGTTATTCAGCATTTCAGTAGCTTGGAAATCGAGGCCGCTGAATAACAGAAACAAAGTGTGAAAGAAGAGATCAACACTTCAGTGATGGACTGGTCGCTTCTTCAATTATCAAAAGGTTGATCAAGTGGATAAAATGAACGCGATAGAAATTACGATCGAAGCGATGGGAAAATATCGCTCCGAAACCGCTTCAGCGATCCTTGTTCATGCCTTGGCTGTTCCTGATGATGAGATCAAAAACCTTGCGGCTCGCAGCCTGCTGTATACCGGGACAGGCGTCGGCAAAATAGAGCTTGTTCGAAACATCAATGATCTCTCCTGCGAGATGGTTCAGGAAATTAGTCAGAATGTTGATTTACTTCGCTTTCCTATACGCGAATGCTTAGGGCAAGGCAACACCGAACTTTCTGTTCGCGCTTTAGAGACTATCAAAGCGGCCGGTTTTTATGGTGAGCTTCCAACTGTTTTGCAATTCATTCGATCATCCACAGGGGAATGGATAGAGCAGATCGAGCATCTATTTGAGCACCTGGTTAACGATCTCTACGACGATCTGCAACAGACTACGGGAAATTTAGAGAGTACGAAAAAGATAGTGGAATCATTACAGGAAGCACTTGCTGAGGAATTGAGTGAATTTCAGCGTGTGAAGCGACCTCGCTTATTGATAGAATCGTTGATGATACTGAGTCATCCTGGCCAAAGTGTTGCCCGGGAAATGATTCGAAATTCAAGTCCCGAATGCTTGTTGATCATGTGGAATATTTTTAGAGAAAGTCGTCATCCCGGGATACTGCGTTTCCTGGCAGACTCTCTGAAGCAAAAATATATACACGCGGGAATCCTATCGATCATTTCAGAACGTAAAGATTTTGAATTTCATTTGCATTTCATCGATTCGACTCCCCAGCAACCTTCGGCTAACCAAGAACGAAACTACAAAAACTTAGACTCCATATCTTGGTTAAAACCCGATCCTCAAACATGGAATATTATCCCGCAATTATCACAAGGGAATTTAATTCGGCTCATTGATCTGTTGGGTTTCTCCGAGAGGGAAAAAATCAAATTTTATGAACGCGCATTGCAGTTCGGATCAGTTGAAGCTCGCAAAGTAGCCGCTGGATTCAGAACCATGCTGATTCCAGAACGGTACGAGCAATACATTAAGCAGTCTCTGAATAATTCGGATCCAAGCATCGAAGCCTGGGCGGTTTCAGAACTCAAGTACACTCATCTTAAAGACAAGTCTCGTCTGCTTATCGAGCGACTGGATAGCTCGAATGAATCGGTACAGGAGCAAGCCCGGGAATCTCTGGGGATGTTTGATTTACAACAGGCCATCGAATTATGTGAATCGGCTACTCCGTCAACATGTCTTAGTATTGCAGAATTACTTTTGAAAATTGATCCCAATGCAACGCAGGAACTATCGCGTGAGTTGGCCAATCCGATGCGGACCAGACGTTTGCAGGCAGCCAAGGCTGCGCATGTGATGGGGCTTCAAAATCACGTTCAGGAAGGACTCATCGAATTACTTTATGATTCGGATCCAATTATTCGACGGACCGTGATAGATATTCTTGCAGAAGCACCGACGCCTCAAATTGTCTCTTTATTGATGATGTTGTTAGACGATCCAAATCCTCGTGTGCGCAGTACAACAACAATTGCACTGAAAAGAATTCGGAATAGTCAAGCAGCGACAATCAAGTCCAAAGCTCCGCAGCAATAGATTGTTGCATTACTCTCTTCATTTTTTGCGGTTATCGAAGGTGATTGAATATGTTTTCATTTCCAATTCTCACGCTGGCAGACTTCTTCTTCGAAATCTCTCGATCCAGCAGGAACCGTGGTGTCGAAAATTATTACGTCATTTTTTCTTCAGTTTTTGCTGCCTTTGCTATTCTCTGGCTTGTTCTATATACGCTCGAAAAGAATAAAAATGGGAATAAGATTATAAAGAAAGTCAAACTCCCGTTGTTTACGCAACTTTGCCGGGCGCATAACCTTTCTTCGGCTCAATCAGAATTACTCAAAACAATGACTGTGCGAGCAGGACTCCAGCCACCAGCTGTGATCTTTATTGACCCGACTCTTTGGCCTCACTGCATCGAAAAATCGGTCAATAATCGCCAACAACTACTCGAATTGATGACGCAATTGTTTGGAGCAGATCGAGTAGCACAATGGTTCCCAAGCACACCAGAAGTTGCAATCGCTCAAGAGCAAACACCGGCTGGGCTTGCATGATCATTCGATGAGACTACCGAATGAGATAAGGCGAGGCATCGATACAGGTTTTTGTGCCAGTAACTAGTTCTGCGACATGCCGCCCTGTTGCAGGTGCAGTCATTAACCCGATCATATTGTGACCAGCCGCAATCACAACATTGCTGAATCGCGGTGCATGAGAGATGATTGGCAAGCCGTTTGGTGTCATTGGTCGCCAGCCATACCAGGTTTCTTCAATCGGTTCACAGTACGGTTCACGCAAATATTTCTCCGATCCTGTTCGAAGAATATTCAAACGATCAGGATTGATGCTCCGATCATAACCTGCAAATTCCATTGTAGAACCAAGCCGGTACCCCGATTGCATCGGAGTGATCGCTACCTTTTCATCTTCCAGAATCATCGGGTAGCGAGGACAAATTTCAGGACGGGGCATCGTTATCGAATATCCTTTGCCCGGCTGGATTGGAATTCTGCAACCCAGTTCTCGATTCAATAGCGGCGTCCAAGCACCTGTCGAAAGCACTATCGCATCTGCTCGTAACTGTTCCGGTTGATCAGCACCGTTTCTTTGAACCATAATTCCCTGGGCAGAACTCCCGGTTGCAACAAACTGCTTGAACTCACAGTGTTCGATGAATTCAACTCCGCGATTCTGAAGTAGCTTCTTCCAGCCGGTAATCAGTTTATCTGCACGCATATGAGCATCTTGCTTGTAATACCAAGCCCCTGAAGCAACACCGGGACGAAACGCTGGTTCCATCTGTTCTAGTTCTTGTCCTGTCAGTTTTTGAGCAGGAATGCCGTACTCTTCTCGCAGAAGTTTATCAACGGGATCATACGCATCGAGTGTTTTCTCAGAGCCATACACAAATAAACAACCGAGTTGCTCCCAGTCGCAATCGATTGATTCTTCTTCGATAAACGATGCATAAAATTCACGCGAAAACATCAGTAACGCTTCTCTGCCTTTTCCTGCAATTCGCATATTATTTGAATTACAATGGCTCGCAAACGAAAACAGCCAGCCCCACAATCTTGGATCGAGACGTGGCTTAATCGAAAATGCTCCTTTGGGATTTAACATCGCAAAGAATGATTTCAGGAGAACTCCAGGTCGTGGAAGAGGTGGCACATGAGAAGGACAGATCAGACCGCAGTTACCGTGCGAGCAGCCCTTGCCTATTTCTCCCTGGTCTATCACGCGGACTTTCAAACCCGCTTGCTGCATAAAATGAGCCGAGGCCAAACCGATGATTCCGCCACCAATCACAATGACATCTTCAATAGGTTTTGACACCGCGGTAATCTCCTGGTAAATAATTTGTCTTGTCCCAAATATGGAGGGAAGAAACGAATTAAGGGAACCTCTATGAATTCAAAGGGAGTCTGTGGCATCTGTTAGTTAAGGGGACATCTATTAATTCAAAAGACATTCTCATCGGAGGGTAGGCATTCTTGTCGTCTTAATCAAAGACATACTCAAACGACACAGACAGGAACCTCTGTGCTCCCTCCCATCTTATAAAAAACGCCCTAAAGAATGAATTTACTCAAGTCTTCATCCTGTGCAATTTCATGCAGCTGGTCACGAACATATTCAGCGTCCACAATCACATCGGACAATGAATCATCTGGGGCCTGGAAGCTGACACTATCCAGCAACCGTTCCAGAATTGTGTGCAAACGCCTGGCTCCAATATTCTGCGTCGACTGATTTACCTGAGATGCAATATCCGCCATCGCATCAATTCCATCAGCTGTGTAAGTTACATTGACACCATCAATGGCCAGCAAATCGTGGTATTGCTGCGTCAACGAATTGGTTGGCTCGGTCAGAATTCGAACAAAGTCGTCCCGTGTCAAATCTTGCAACTCAACACGAATAGGAAAGCGGCCTTGAAGTTCGGGCATCAAATCGGAAGGACGAGATTGATGAAACGCTCCGGCTGCAATAAACAGCATGTATTCGGTGTTTACAGTCCCGAACTTGGTTTGCACATTGGTCCCTTCGACAATCGGCAGCAGATCTCGCTGGACACCTTGCCGAGAAACATCTGCATTCTTCCCGGATTCCGAAGAACCACAGATTTTGTCGATTTCGTCAATGAAAATCATCCCCGTGTTTTCTGCCAGTTTAATCGCTTCTTCGTTGATCGCATCCTGATCCATTAAAGATTCCGATTCCTGCTCCAGAAGAATTTTACGAGCATCTTCGATTGTTACTTTTCGTGACTGCGTTTTCTTCGGCGAGATTTTATCGAACATATTCTGGACTTCAGCATCCATCTGTTCCATGCCCATCGCTGAGAAAATCTGGACGGGAGAGTTTCGCTGTTCGATCTCTAATTCGACTTCACGAGTTTCCAACGTCCCATCACGTAGCATCTTGCGGAATTTTTCCAGACTGCGATCCCGTTTCGACTGATCCGATTCAATTTCGTCAGCGTTGACATCGGGAGACCAACCTTGAGGATTGGAAGGCAAAAGCAATTCCAGCAATCGATCTTCGACTTGCTGCACTGCTTTTTCGAGAACTTCTTCCTTCTTCTTTTTCGAAACCAATGCCACAGATGCTTCCACGAGATCGCGGACCATACTTTCGACATCACGACCGTAGTAACCCACTTCGGTATATTTACTTGCTTCGACTTTTACAAACGGGGCACCAGCCATTTTGGCTAATCGTCGTGTGATTTCCGTTTTCCCTACCCCGGTTGGGCCAATCATGATGATGTTCTTGGGCGTGATTTCGCGTCGAACCTCATCGGGAAGCTGTCGCCAGCGATAACGGTTTCGAAGTGCAATTGCGACCGAACGTTTTGCATCGCCCTGGCCAACAATATGCTCATCTAGTGCTGCAACAATTTGCTTGGGGGTCATGTTCAAAGTCGTTGCGACTTCGCCTTTGTTTTCTACAACTGCAATTTCTTCTTGTGTTTCGGACATCAAAAAATATCGCCTTATTTATTTGAATCTCTTATGTAGAGTCCGCTATTGCGGACCATTTAATTCGGTTCTTTTTTATCGCGAACTCTATTTGAAAATGAATTCTACGATGCATTCGCCTCATCAGGAAGTTCTTCAAGTACGATATTATCATTGGTATAAATATCAATTTCCGATGCAATTTTAAGTGCTTCCCTGACAATCTCTTTAGCAGATAAATCGGAATGGCGAATTAACGCCCGGGCAGCTGCAACCGCATAATTCCCACCCGAACCGATACCAATAATGGAATCTTCCGGATTAACAACGTCTCCCTGTCCAGTGATTAATAATGAGTATTCGGAATTCACGACAACCATCAACGCTTCGAGTTTGCGCAACACGCGATCTGTTCGCCAGTCACGAGCCAGTTCGGTTGCAGCTCGGGTGATGTTTCCGGGATAATCTTTGGCTTTGGTTTCAAATCGTTCGAGCAGCGCAAATGCATCAGCTGTCGATCCCGCAAAGCCGAGAAGCACTTTGCCATCGAGAATGCGTCGGATCTTTTTTGTATCTGATTTCAGGATACTTTCGCCATAAGTCACCTGGCCATCTCCCCCGATGGCGACCATGCCCTTGTGCCGTACTGTCAATATAGTTGTTGAGCGAGCACGAACTCGCTTAAAATGATTCTGTTTTGCCATGATTATCCGCCAAATTGCTTAATCAATACCCGGGTAGCTTGAGGTCCGCCGAGTGTATTGTGAAAATGTTGTATTAAGGGAATCTCTATGAATTGGTTCTCCTCCTTACGAAGGGGGAGTTAGAGGG
>JAESQE010000549.1 GCA_016765335.1 Planctomycetaceae bacterium | reverse complement strand
TCACGGCCCTCTCAGGTGGCGGGGTAAAAATGGGCCAAGTCATCGGCGCCACCGATAAAGACGGCGTTGCCGTGACTGATCGACCCGTCAGCGCACAGGATCTTTTTGTGAGTTTCTGCCATGTGTTGGGACTCGACCCCCGTTCCGAATACCACACCGACGAAGACCAGCCGCTTCACTTAGTCAAAGGCGGCAAGCTAATCAAAGAACTTTTCTAAAATTGAATTCACCAATTGAGATTGGTATGATAACCTTATTGATGCATCAAGCGAAAACGCTCCTGTGAATTACTATTCATGCAACTCTGATCAAAATTGACATTTCACCTTCCTACAAGATTCCGTGCCATGAAAATGATTCCGGTGCTTGATATTCTCGATGGTATTGCAGTACGTGCAGTCGGGGGCGTACGTAACGACTATCAGCCTTTGTACTCAGCTGATAGCCAAAGTTCTGATCCGATTGAAATTGCCCGTGCAATTAGAACCCGCTTCGGATTTCAAGAATGGTACATTGCTGACTTAGATGGCATCGTGCACCGCAACTGGAACTGCAAACTTCTCGAAGAGCTGATTGATCAGGATTTCTCTTTACGGATTGATCTGGGAATTCGAGCGATTGAAGATTTGTATCAGGTTGGCTCCCTACTGGAAAAAAGTCGTTTCATACTCGCCAGCGAAGCCCTGGCTGACTGCTCAACACTCGATTCACTGACTGGTATGCTCGCCCCGACGCAGTTGACGTTCAGCTTAGACTTGATTAATGGTCATCTGAATTGCCCACAAGGTGCCTGGGCATCGCGTTCCATTTTTGAAGTTGTTGAGTACGTGCTTGACCGAGGAATTCGCGAGTTGATCGTACTTGACCTGGCATACGTAGGCTGCACCAAAGGAATTGGCACGCTCGATTTGTGCATGCAACTGAAAACTGAATTCCCAGAGCTGGAACTTATTACCGGCGGCGGTGTGAGGACAACAGACCAACTTCAGCAATTGGAGCAAGCGGGCATCGATGGCGCACTTCTCGGCACTGCATTACACAACGGAGATTTCAATACAGAAAACCTGATCCCGTTTCACCAACTCGAATCAGACGTATGAGCAGTAAAGTCTGGGAATGTTTTTTTCGCCTCTCTCTCTCGAAGTTGCACACTCTTGCCGCTTACGATACCCGATGAAAAATGAACAACCGGGTAGCACAGACGATCCCGTTCAGGGTCGTCTGTGTTGCGTAGCAACCCGAAAAATTGACCAAGAATCTTCCCCCCTGAGAAAAAATTGCAAGCGATGTAGGCCGGAATAAGCGGAGCGAAATTCCGGCCTACATCGCTTGGTTCTCATGCCGGAACATCGTAAAAACTTGTTCCGGCCTACACGGCTAGCTCCAGGGGATGGATACTTCTGGGGCCATAACCATTTAGATGATGCAACCTATCATCTGCAAGCAGAGCTACAAGTACAACTCAGCAATCGATTGGCGCCCCAGCCACCCCTTGATCGAATCAATCGTGTAGCTCGCGAAGCATAATTTCGCTTACCGCGATCAAAAAGTTCGCAACTTCAAAACTGGCGATTCGGGCTGGTATTGGAAGTCATACAAAATGAGAGTTTCCATTGAGTAAGCAGGATAAATCCCAGCATGGCCTCACTCGGTTTGTGTTTCAATTCAACTTGGAATAATAGAACTTGCGTTAGCGGTCTTCTACGCGTTCAAATACCAACGGATGATCTGATGATGCATCTTTGACTCGTAGCGAAACTCGACCATCAAGAAGATCTTCGAGAAGTTCTCCGCAAATTTCGTAACGCCAACCCGATGCCAAGCGAGGCAATGAGTCCTGCTTATCCTTATTGGAGAAATGCCAGCTGACGAAATCTCGTAAATCATTGGCTGTCCCCATCATCGCGGGAGACAGGTCACATTCTGCACAACGATTTGCTAATGCAATCGACAACAGCTTGCCCAGCACCTGTTCGTCGTGCTTGGTATTTTCAGGGCGATGTGTCCGAATTTTCGCAGGATATTCAGACTCCGGAAGCTCCATCGTCTCCTGGATCACTTTGAGTAAATCTGTCACATGCCTTTTGTAGCTACTTCGCTGCATGTCGCGGGAAGACAGAATTTCTGCCTCGGAAGTTGGTCTGCGATGAGCAATTTCAACCAGTAAATCATCCCGCAAAACTGTTCGAACCGGACGGTCTAACTTTTCGCCTGTTACTTCTCGCCAGCGAAACAAAGCCCTGGCGATTGCCAATTCACTTCGAGATAGCCGCGAAACTTTGGGGAGTTTCACCCAGGCATCATTTCGCTGCTGTTGAGATCGGATCAGCGAATTGATAAAGTCATTGCCTTCCTCCTGCGCCCAGGCGGTGCGGTTTGTCTTTTTCAACTGGCGTTTTTGCTTCTGGTCAATTTGAATCAGATACAGCACGTCTTCCAGGGCATATTCAATTTGCTTGGGAGTTAGTGGCCTGCGTCCCCAATCGGTCCGAGTTTCTCGTCCGTGAATTTTTGCGTTCGCAACTTTTTGCACAATCGCAGAATGCGAAAGCGGAAAACCTCTACTAAGCATGCCCTGAACGATTTGCACATCGACCAAATTGGCAGGCGGCTTTTGAATTGCATACCAGCAAAAGAGAATTTCTTCTCTGCCCCCATGTACAATAACAGGAGTTTGCTCATTCGCCATAATCTCCCACCAAGCGGTGAGATCCTCGACTTCCAAAGAATCAACTGCAACAGTTTCATCCTCGGTTGCAAATTGCAACAGACACAAACGTGATCGAAAGGTATGTTCAGATACAAATTCGGTATCAAATGCAACCGCTGGGGCATCTTTCAACCGTTTGCAAAGGTTATCAAAATCGGATTGCTTAGTGATGAGACTGGATGACATTTTGGTGGGAACTTCTTTACGCAGTGGCCGGCTTAACCCGCCTGTTTCATGGTCGTTAATCGCACATTATCTACTTTAGGGAATCTCTATGAATTCAAAAAGGAGCACAGACATTCCTGTCTGTGTCGTTTGAGCATGCCTTAATTTCAGGCAGACAAGAATGTCTACCCTCCGCTCGCAATGTATTTTGAATCCATAGAGATTCCCTACTACATGATAATGTAACAGGTTGAGCAGATTTCGCGAAGGGAACCTCTCAGCGATTCTCTTCATGAAAGAATATAACCAAACGTACCCTACTCCCTACTCCCTACTCCCTACTCCCTACTCCCTACTCCCTACTCCCTACTCCCTACATCTTTTCTGATGTTTCGATCCCCAGCAAGCTCAGGCCTTGCTCGATTGTCCTCGCGGTTAGTTCGCTCAGTTTGAGTCTGCTCATGCGTATTTCAGGATTTTCTTCCTTAGCGACTGGGCAATGTTCATAGAACGAGCTGAAGGCATTGGCTGTTTCATAAAGATAATTTGTCAGCACGTTCGGACGATATTCCTGAGCAACATGCGAAAGGGCCTCTTCGAACCGAAGAAGTTGCAGCCCGAGTGCTCGTTCTGCATCGTGCTGGAGTAAAATGGAGCCTGTCGCGTCGGATCGCACTGCTTCTCTGGTGAGACCGGCTTTCCGAAAAATCCCACAAATCCGAGCAAAGGCGTACTGCATATAAGTGGCAGTATCACCAT
>JAESQE010000548.1 GCA_016765335.1 Planctomycetaceae bacterium | reverse complement strand
TGGTTCAGTAAAAAACAAAGATTCGGGCAACTCATCGACCGAAACTGAAGCAAATGTATCTCCGAAATACTCCTGATCCTCTGCCGGAGGCACACCCCATTTTACCATGCCGATAAATAACGTGAATAGAAATGTCACGACCGTAATCATCGAATAGGCCCAGCCAGCATTACGATCACTGACTTTCTTCAGGTGGATTTTTATCAAATTTCCACCGCCAAGTACAAAAGCAATCGCAGCTAGAATATCAAACCAGACAGTCGCCGTTTCCCCCCAACTCACCAACGAGGGAACAAACGCTGTAATGATTAATACGATGCCACAACAAGCGGCTATTAATAATGGAACCGTGCGTTTCACGATTGAAACTTCCGTTCTATGCTCAAAATATATTATTTAATTTAAGAGGACGCTCATCTACATGGCTATCAATCAGTACCACATCTCCAGTGAGATTCCCCATACTGATAACGTGGCAATCGCGCATCCGGCTAATAACCAAACTGCTACAATAATCTTTCCGACGTCTTGCCCCTTCAAACTTCCCAGTTCTTCAGGAGATCCGGAAAGGTAAGCCGAGGCTGCAAATAATTCTTCGCCAATCAACGTGTAATCACAAGCAGCAACAAAGAACGGCAACTGAGAAGGCTGAGCAGTTCCTGCTATCTGAATCGCTCCGATAGAGTTTCCGGTCTCTGCCAGAATCAGCGATTCAGCAAAAAACGCCCCCAGATAAAAACAGGCCGCCGGCTTTTCGCGAACCATTGTCCCAGACACATACGCCACATAACCGAATTGTTCGTCGGTCACGTAATATGCCAAGTCCGGGTTGTAAGCATCAGGTCGACCAGCTGCCATGAACGCCCCTTGCAGCGTATCCCGTGCAGCTGTCATGACTAATGCTTTGGATGTCGGCACCTCAACTTTGGCGTCATACTCAGCAGCAGTCCTGGCGACATGGGAAAGAATATTCAAGCCGGCAATCGTCTGAATATCGTTCATGTCTTGAATCCCGGGGACAAACAACACAGAACGTCCCATTTCGGTGGCACGACCAACTGCTTCATCAACAGCTTCCAGCCCCGCAATTCGCCGAACTTTTAATTTCCAACCTCTTTTTGCAAGCTCAATAAACAAGATCACGGAGCCACAAATCATAATCCCAACAAGTGCCAGTTTCCATTTCTCACCGCTAAACCATTGACGCTCGGGGGAAATGGCTACAGTGTTTTCAGTCAGTAACTGTTTCTCACCATCTTGGGGTTGCCAATAAACACGATAGAAGTATTCGGTCTCTCGATTCAAATCTCCAATCTGGATCGAAACAGCATGGTTTTCAGCATCCAATTCCCAGGAACCATCATTGGGAGGCAGTTTCGAAATTTGCTTGTAAACACCCCTGAATTCTTCAGACTGCAACAAAGTCAGCTCACCAGATGCCTGACCTCCTGTGACAGAATCAAAAACTTCTGGAGATAACTTGACTCGAATATCCAGCTCATCCCCGCCATCCCAGGCATGATCCTGAATCGTGAGAACTGTCTGTTCCGCTTGAGGCTGTTTCGGTTTCTTTGTCTCTGAAGAATCCTCAGCAGAAACGAAACCTGTTAACAACAGGATGGCTCCCACTGCTAAAACAAATGTATTAAGTTGGAACTGCTTCATGCTCTGTCCCTTTATTTCCTCATTAATCATTAAGAAGCTGCATTCAATATGCAACCGATTTATCCTGCAATAATTTCAACATTCGCTCTGGGGACAATCAGTTTTTCCCCATCTTCTAATTTTACTTCCAATATTCGTGCTTTCGATCCCGATCCCAACACCGCCGGCTCAGAAGGTAAATCTGAAACTTGCCCGATCACACCGAAGTAAGGATCTCGAATAATTCGAACCGATGTTCCAGGCTCTAAAAACCCTTCGACTGCACCATCATCAAAAACTTCACCCCCGGCTTGATCATCTGTCGGAATCACAATTTCCGGACGCATCACGCCGGCTCGAATTTGAGTTGCTCCGTTGATCGAAGCATCTGCTCCTTCACGAGACCGGAATATTTCAAATGTCCGATGAGCCATCGCGATATCACCAAAGCCCTCGGTAATAATCAGACCGGTTCCAATCTTTTCCGTGCCGGTAATCGCCACGCCCAGATCATACCCCAGAATGTTCCTTAAATCCTGATCATCAATCCCACCAGATACAACGGCAGAAACTCCCACTTCAATCGCCTTTTTAATTGCCTGATGCGTCATTCGTGCACCGCCAACAACAATTCCGCCACGCATTTCCGGGGTGATTAAGTCTTCTGTTAACTGTTGATCTGCCTGCTGACAGGCTAAATGAATCTTGCCATACTGTTCGCCGCCAATTCCAAAGATGCCCTGAATAAACGTCACGCTCGATTCAATCACCACTCCCTGATTTGGCATCACCTCAACAATCGTGCCCGGCACATAAGCTTTAACCTGCACAGGAACTGGTTCTCCTCGCAGAATGACCTGTCCTGTTACTTTTGAGATCGATTCCAGCACTCCAGCAGACTTTGAAAAGAAACTTTTCTTGAAGAAACCGAAGATGCCATTCGTGCGAGCCATCTCGTCACCAACTTCAACCTGTTGACCTATTTCGACCAGCATGAACTTAGCAAGGTCTGCTACTGAAACGCCCATCAGGCTGGCAAGATTGACCGGGAAGATGTCGCCAGGAATCGAAGCTTCTGCGACAACATCCGAAGCTTGCACTTTCTGCCCGACCTCAACATGTACCTTTCCCGTAATCGGGAGCATGCGACGACAATGAAGTGCCGTCTGCTCTGATACCTTTAATCCTGGCGTATACGCATGAGCCATTTTTATATTCCGTTATCTACCAATATTTGAAAGTCGAAGGAGTTCATTCATCATACAGACCCATTGATTTCACCCAGGCAGAGACCGTTTGACGGTCTGCCCCGTTTTCACCACCGACCAGCAATGATCGCCCACGGGCATCAAGAATCAGACCGACTTCACCACCACGAACCTGCTGAGTGATCGATTTTCCTTTACCTGCACCACAATCCA
>JAESQE010000547.1 GCA_016765335.1 Planctomycetaceae bacterium | reverse complement strand
CAAATAGCCGGGCATCAGCAACACTGAAGCGATTGGAAAAGCGATTGCTAAAGTTACTCCGGTGATGATCAGCGAGCAAGAACTCCACTTCATCGACCAGCTGGGCAGTTCAAGTGTTTCCTCCTGCCAACGCACGAGCATCCAGGCTGTCAACAACGCCAACGGCGGATAACACGGCAGTATATAGTTAGGAAGTTTTGTTTGTGCGATTGAGAAGAAGGCAACATAAACCCCGATCCAGCACAATAAAAAAGTGAGGCTGCGGTGTTCTTGTTTGGCTGACTCTCGTTGAAAAATTGCTTGATACAACGCAACAGGTAAAAAGACAGACCAGGGGAAAAAGCCCATCATAATCGCAATCACATAATAAAAGATGGGGCCGCTGTGTCCTTCCATCGCAGAAGAGAATCGACCGATATTGTGATTCCCTAAAAATCCTTGCAGCCAGGCACCATCAGTCGCAATGCTCACCGAAACATACCAGGGTAAAGCGACCGCACCGATAACAAGTATTAAAGTCAGCGGACGCATCGCCCACAACGAAGGGAGAAATCGTGAGGGAGAGAAAAATGCAGCGACAAAACCGATCACTTCATTCACAGCCTGAAACGGTTTTCGCCAGGTGATGCCCAAGGGTAACCGAGGACATCTTCCCAGACACATCACAAACAGACCGATGACAACACAAGGAAGCAGAAACCCCACAGGCCCCTTGGTGAGCACTGCCAACCCCATGATTCCGTAAAGCAATGCAAATTGCACCCAGCGATTGGGAAGAACTGCCTGGGGCCAAGATGTTTCTTTTTGTGGGATCGGGAAAAATTCAGGGACCGGTTTTAATGGATTCAGTTTCTGTGATTGATTAGCGGAATTACTTCCCTGCCAAGTCGATTTTGGAACCGCATAAACATAAACCAGCAGCGAAAGTGTGATGAAACCAATCAGCGTAGAATCTGGTGTCGAAATGCGACCAATCGTGACATACATCAGTGACGTGCCAAGCATGATCGCAGCCCAGAATCCGACCCGCTTATTAAACAGACGCAGTCCAATCGCGTACACACTGAAAATGGTGATTGTCGCCATACAGGCAGAAGGAAGCCTGGCTGCAAATTCACTCACGCCAAGCACACTGAAAGAACTAAGCATCAACCAATAAAGCATGATCGGCTTATCGGTGCGCAGATCGTAATTGTAGGTCGGAACGATCCAATCGCTCCGCTCAAACATTTCACGACCGCATTCAGCATTTTTCGGTTCGTCTTCATCGAACAATCGGGAAGCTCCCAAATTGACAAAAAAGACCAATCCACAGGTGAATAACAGTATTATCTGGTGACGTAAAGTCTCCGACATGGCACTTCCATTTGCCTATCAAAAAGCACAATATTCCGTAAACCGGCAGTATACGTCATCTTCCACAAACGCATCCAGAGCAGATTAAGCCTTGAAATCAGGCTGATTATGCCATCAGGTACAAAAAGGCGTCCTCTGCTTGAGGGGATTTTGTATTGTCATCCAGGTGGTTTATCAAGGTATAGAACCCGTGCAATGTTTTGATGCGGTGCGTTAGTTGTGCCTGTTTTCTGTTGAGCATTCCTTCCCAGTAAACTGGTTCGAAAGGATGATGTTCAGATTTGACAGCTGGCCCAAGTTCGGAAGTTAAATCGGGCAGTGTCAGCCAAAGTTGCAGGTGCTGATGATGCGCGGGCATCGCTTTCTTAGCAAGTTCGTGGTACCCCAGATTATCTAATTCAATGATCGCAGCTGCATGATTGATCAAATGCACCAGCCCGCCAAATCCTTGTCGTTTGACTTGAACTTCAGAAACCAGCGTATCAAGCATTGTCTGAGCCATTTCGTTCAGATTCTGATATTTCGCAAGCGGCTTGGCATCTTTTAACGAAACTTCATTGCCCGACTTCCACCCTTTCTCTTTTCCAAAATAAGCACGCCCGGCATGCGCATTATTGAAGCCCTCGGTCAATTTTCGGATACCTGTAACAATTTGAGGTGTTGCATATTCCGGATGATCATTCAATGCACGCAGTGATAGTGCAGCGAAAATTGTGTTATGACCAGACTGCCTTGCCTTGCTGGCATTTTTACTCAACGCAGCTGCAATCGAATCGCGTAGCATTTCTTGCGGTTCTTCTTCTGGAAACTTTTTGAATTGATCAGCAGGAGTTAAACCAGCTTTGCGAGCATTGAACCAGATCGCTTCTTCTCCCTGCATAATCCGATCTAATTCTCCTTCGACCCCTTGATGAACTTCTTCAGGTAGCTCGCTGTGGTCTTCCCCGAAAAAGTACCCTGCAACAACGGCTGCTCCCAAATGCCCAGCCATCGTTCCTGCACGATGAGCATTGGCTAATCCACAGAGTCCCTGATAAAGATAATCAAACTCAATCATAACTTTGTCTCCAATATCAATACGTCTTCAAGACACCGGTATTCATCACTGCTACAGATCCGCAGCTGGTTTTATTCTAGAAAGAGCCTCTCGAATAAGAAAGCATTAATATGTTAAGTGCTGATGAAATGACCTCTCTTTGCCTGCTCAATTTCAACAAAATCCTAACAGATGAATTGTTTGTGCCGAGGCGGTTTCGTATTATTCAGGAGGAGGTTCTCCTCCTTTATTACCAAGAAAATACTGCCATTTCCGTTGAAAGGTTTATTATGAATACGAATCGTCGTCAGTTTTTGCAGGTAGGTGCCTCCGCGTTTGCAGGCATGTCTTTGGTCTCTGCTCCTTCGTTCTCCTGGGCTAATGCAGCTAAGCCGAAAATCCATGTATCACTTGCACAGTGGTCTTTGCATCGAACTCTTCGAGCAGGAAAACTGGACAATCTTGATTTTGCGAAAGTCACGAAACGAGAATTCGGAATTGAGGGCGTCGAATATGTGAATTCATTCTTTAAGGACAAAGCCAAAGATACCAAGTATCTGACGGAAATGAAAAAGCGTGCTCACGATGAAGGCGTCACCAATGTTTTGATTATGGTTGATGGCGAAGGAGCATTGGGAGACGCTGATAAAAAGAAGCGACGAGTTGCTGTCGAAAACCATTTCCAATGGGTTGATGCAGCGAAGTTTTTGGGTTGCCATTCCATCCGAGTTAATGCAAGCAGTACCGGGTCTTACCAGGAACAAATTGAGCTGGCAGCTGATGGCTTGCGTCAGGTGTCCGAATACGGTGGTCAGCACAATATCAATGTGATCGTAGAAAATCATGGCGGACTTTCTTCGAACGGTCAGTGGTTATCCAGCGTCATCAAAAAAGTGGATCACCCCAGTTGTGGCACACTTCCCGATTTCGGCAACTTCGCAATTGATCGCAACAAAGGCGAATGGTACGACCGTTACAAAGGAGTCAAAGAATTGATGCCTTTCGCCAAAGCAGTCAGCGTCAAAACATCAGATTTCGATGACGCTCGCCCGTATGTCACAGTTGATACTCGTTATGGTAAAGAAACAGACATCATGAAAATGATGAAAATTGTGCTCGCTGCTGGCTACACGGGATACGCAGGCATCGAATACGAAGGCAGCAAACTGGGCGAATACGAAGGCATCAAACGCTCGAAAGTAATGCTCGATGCAGTACTTGCCAAACTTTTGTAATTCGCATTTGCATATTACTCCCCCTTACCGGATAGCACAGACAATCCCGCTTGAGGATTGTCTGTGTTGCGTTGCAACACCAGGAATTCAGTTGCCATAATTCTTGAACCACTAAGCCTCGAAGACACAAAGAAGATAAGCTTGTAGAGTGGCCTGACCACTTTTAGTAGTGGTAGATTATCAATTGCTTCAATAAAGCCATCTTTAGAAGCAACAATCTGATGCTGTAACTTACCTAATTCTGGGAGGACTAAATTTCT
>JAESQE010000546.1 GCA_016765335.1 Planctomycetaceae bacterium | reverse complement strand
TTATACGCATTCGCATATTTGTTTGCGCGTTGAACATACCCTAAGTCCTTGTCAGTACAAGGCCACGAGCGAGAGCTTCGCACAAGTATTAATTGTGTTTGGAGTTAGAGGGGATTTCTGAACGGTTTTTTATAACCAAACTGTATTCGAGAACCTTTGGGATTAATAGCGGTTCCCTTAATATTAACAAGCAGGAATTATGACGAGTCTGCTCAAGATGTCCATTGAATCGAAGAAATCAATCTCTTCTTATCTCGCGACATTTTCAATAAGTTCGTTTTGATCACCATCTTGCGTTGATTGACAATTTACATATCAAAGACCAACGATAAACTGTACTATTATTAATACCAAACTCAATTTAAACCTGCGTTGCGTGTTTGATCGTGGCCTTGCACTGACAAGAGGTTAGGAAATATCCAACGCGCGAACAAATACGCGAATGCGTATAATATCTCTCATACAAATTGGCAGTAGTTGCAGGGCAACGAGGAAAAAGCATGATTTGCATTTCGGTGACCCCCAAATCTCGAACCTTGGCAAAGGTTGATCTTCTCAATGCGTCCAGGCAGGGAGATATCATTGAACTATGCATCGACTATTTAGTCAAAACGCCAGACTTCAACGATCTCATTGGCGGGTTGAATAAGCCTGTGATTATTTCTTGTCGTCGCAAACAGGATGGCGGACACTGGGCTGGCACCGAAGAAGAGCGGATTTCACTTCTCAGACAGGCAATTGTTGCAGGACCAGATTACATAGAACTTGATCTCGACATTGCTGCTGAAATCCCACGTTATGGAAAAACTCAGCGAGTCATTGCAATCACTAGGCTGGATCATCCCGAATACGATATCGACTCCATCCTTGAAGAAGCCGCTAAACATCAGGCTGATGTGATCAAATTTCGCTGGCCTACTCTCACACTCAGTGACGCCTGGCCTTTATTAGCAGTTGTGTGCCAGCATCGTTCGATTCCAATTGTCGGTCAAGGACTCAGTCGAGGTGAATTGACATTCTCTGTCCTGGGAATGAAATACAACTCCCCTTGGATTTATGCTGCTCTGGAAAAAGGGATGGAAGACTTCCCGGGCCAAGCCACCATCCGCGAACTTAAAGAAACGTATCACATTGATGACATCAATAAAAAAACAACATTTATCGCAGTCGCTGGACTCACAGAGGCCGAGACTCAAACATTAAAAATGATGAATGAAGGCTTTCGAAAACTCAGTTTAAATATTCGCTGTCTTCCGGTGCATATAAAAAAAACAGACCGTCTCACAAAGATGTTCGATATCCTGAAGATTAAAGTCCTCATTGCCAACAAACATCTCGCCTCTCGTTTACTCCCTTTAGCCGATCATGCATCAGGTCGTGACCGTGCTACTGATTATTTCGATCTGTTCCTTAAACAAGCAGACGGTTGGCACGGCTACAATTCGTTGCTGCGGAGTCTTCGAAAGAACTTGGATGAAGTCATGCATTTCACCTCTGGCAGTGGAAAAAAACAGAACCGATCAGCCGCGATGATTATTGGAACCAACAGCACTGCAAAAACAGTAATCCAGTTGATGCAGAAAGAACCAATGGTTATTAATGTAACCGGAACTGATGAAAAACAAGCTCGAAAGCTGGCCGAAGAGTTACAGATTCGACATGTCCCATTCCAGGGCATCTACGAATCTCACTGCGATCTAGTGATTCTGACTGATTCTGAAGTAAAGCAAGGGACCGGTCGCCAGCAGATAAACCCCTCCTACTTTCAGCCGGGTATGACTGTTGTCGATCTTTGCAATATACCGCTGGAGCATGAACTTACTGTCGAAGCTCGCCAAAGAGGCTGCCAAATTCTCGAAGCAACCGAAATCTGGAAAAAGCTGACAAAGTCACAATTCAAAACAATCACCGGTGAAGCACTTCCTCTTTGATGCAGCTGCCAAGCGGCACAACTCAAACTGCTTCTGAGCTTGAAGTCTTTTTACTTGAAACGACTTGAGGAATTGCTGCCCGTAAGATTGGGGAGATGTGTCTCTCAACAAAGACACGATTAACACAGCTCAGGTGTCCGCCGTAATGCCAGTCTTTCAGCATCGAAAACTTGTATTTGATTTGCTGAAACCGATCCCGATACAAGCAGTGCCGCTCTTTTTCGCTTTCATCAGGCATCTTGAATCCAACATTTCCGGCTGAAGCGCTGAACCGACGATCCAAGGTTCCTACCATCATTGTCCCAATTCCCAGAAAATACCAATCCCAGCGAGAGCGAATATTAACCAGTTTGCCAGTCACTTTTTTCAAGGCTTTACTGAGATCATATCGAGGACTCAATGCCGGGGCGATCATTACAGCGCTATTCACGGTCCGGCCATCCGGCAAAGCTTCAAGAATCTTGGCGATCAATGCGGCTCCACCAGAATGTCCTACCAAATGTACCGGCTTTCCAGGGTTCTGATTCTGATAATCAACAACTTTTTCACTCAGCCGTTCAGCTTCGAAGTCAATCCGGTCGGTCAAAACCAAATTGAGAAATGCTGGCTTGTATCTTTTCGTCCAATCGTCAATCTGGATTGCATAAGGCAGATCGGAGTCATTGAGTCCCCGGGCCAGCGAGTAATTCATGGCCCCGATCCCTTCGATGCCGGGAAGAACTATCGTCAAGCCATTCTTCATTCTTTCAGGAGAATCAAAGCCCAAAGGCTTCAACCACAATCCGCCCATCAGTGCTCGAACATACGAGCATGTCGAAAGAAAACCTCGTAAAAATGAAGGTTTTCCGGTCTTGTTTTCAGTTGTCAATTTTCTTCTTCCAATGCCAATACGTCTAGATTGCTTTGCACACAACTGAAATTTAAAGCCTTTATTATCGAGCTTGATGACAGCACATTGATCCTGTGACTAAGGTGATATTGTAAGAACTGGAGATATCGCAGACTGTAAAATCTCACGAGTCGCGTCATCCTGTACAAAGGCAATCACTCGGATCTGTTTTAATTCTATAGGCATCTCGTCAAACTTGAAACCCCGGTTTTTTTCAAGTGATTTCAGCTCTTTCATAATTTCTGTTTGCATCTTAGATGTTGAATGATCTATCTTGATATCCGCAGATCCATCTGAAATCAGCACACCGTTAGGGCCTCCAGGCATATCCCGAGCAACCATTTCGTGAAACCGAATACCATTCGAGGCAGCATATCTCATTTTCGGATCAACAATCAACAGCCGTAATTTTACGTTATTCTTGACCTTGGGAACATTTTCGACTTTCGCTTGTATCTGGATAACATCCCCTTGAACACTCGCTTCTAAGTCAAGTTTTACGATTGAAATCTGGGAAATAAGATTTTTAATGTGTGGATAGATTTCCTGATAGTACTGATCTGCCTGAAGTATCGAACCACCAATATTCTCTACTTTTTTCCCATTGAAGGCCATCGTCGGAGTTCCCGTACCATCGTAATAAGTAAAACGAGCCTCTCCAGCGGCAACGGTTAATGGGTCGGGGCCTGGAATGTGCTGATGGTATCGAACTGCAATAAAATTAGGAGCTGGAAGCATTTTTTCAACTCCACCAAGAGCCAGGTCACCAGCAACACAAGGAGGGCAAACAGCCCCCGTAAACAGCTCAACCATCAAAATTCGACGTCCCTCGCGAAGTGGTACTTCAGGCTTCTCTTTTTCGGTAAAGAAATGTACTTCCTTTTCATAGAATTCATCCAAATAATGATCAAAATCAGCGTCTTGCCCCTTCCACAATTCGCGAGTCTTTTCAAGCACATTCACTTCTTCCCCTGTGGAAGATTTCATTGATTGCATCGAACGGGAAACTCCAGGAAGTACGGCAAGTCTGCTGTAAACTTTTAGTGCATCGTCTGTTCGATTATTGTTTTCATAGAATTCTGCTAAGCTGAGAATCAGTTTGAGATAAAAGGGCTTTTGCTTGAGAAGTTCTTTGACCGCAGTTTCACCCCGGGCCTGCTCCTCTTTATCTTCACTGGTCAAATCAAGACGAGCCTGATATTCGTCCATTTGCTTACGCATTTTCTCAACTGTTTCTTCACCAATAAGTTCATTCAAGACAGTGAATGATTCAATCGCCAGTGATCGATAATTGGTTTTTTCAGCAGTAAGTTCAATAATCTCCCTATCGGTAAATGGAGCCATGTTATGCCCCCATCGACCTGATGATTTCTTCACTTCGCCAACGATCTTCTGAACTTGTTCCAACGGCATTTTCTTATCGATTGCCTGGCTTAGCATGGCTTTGTAGGAAATAAAGATCAGCGGGTTATTGGGGTGAGTCTTAATGAACTCACCCAGTGCTGCGATTTGATCAATTGAATTGAATGCGTTTTCAAACTCTTTAACGCCTTCAACTACCTGCTGTGTATCGCTCTCTTGTAAATCAAAACGAGACGTCTTGATCAAACGAGCTGGGGAAGGATCGATTTGCTCGGATGCGAAAAGACTTCCCAGAACGGTCTCACCATGCAACGTTCCATCAAATGTCAAATAAGTCTCTCCGGTATTAATTGCTAATAAAACAGAATCTTCTGTAAATTGAGCATGAACCAGATTCCATTTCTCAAATTCTTTCATTGGAAGTTTGGCAATCATTCGAAACATGAATTTACCAGAGGACTCACCAATCTCAATAATAATTGGACGAAATTCACTCGTCTGATTGTTGACCAAAAGCTCCCAACGCCCCACCCAAGGAGATTGATTCTCATCATCTTGTTCTGTTTGGTTTTCTGTCAATTGAGTCGGATCGATATCCTGCTGCTCCGACTTTTGCCCGCACCCAGAACATAGTGAAACAGATAGACAGATAATGCTCAGCAAAGTGATGTTTTTATGGAGCAGGAAGTTGACAGGAAATATCACGTAACAATCCTCGTACTTAATATGGAATAACAGACTTTAAAGCAGAACTGCTTCGAAGAAACTCGACGGTACCAAAACGGAATGCTTTAGTCGCCAGCTCATTTTATGCATTCTAAGAAAATGATCACGAACTGTCTCCCCACGATCTTCGGGGAGACATGATTTTACTGCTTTATAAGTGAATTCGCAGCCAAATGCGGTTGCACATACTTAATTTATACCAATTCTGAAGATCTGGCTGAATGAAGTGGCGACAAAGAGTAATCCCGTCAGTCCCTACAACCAATCAATCTCGGTTGCATAACGTATCTTTCTCATGCAGCCGAGACTGCCTAGTTATTGACGAGACCCTATTGTCCGATAACTATTAACATCTGCCAGCATCTCAACTTTTAGTACCCATCAATAATTCGGATGGATTTAGCGACAAGTAAAGATCTTGTAGTTCTTTCTCATAAAAAACAATCTATGGAGCGTATGATTATGCATTTCGATACAAATATTCTTCAAGTCCAATTTCTGGAAGCATTAAATCACGAGCTTCGTCAAAAAGCAGATTTAGCTTCTAAAATTAAGCAAAACACAATCTCAGATTACTTTCCCACATTTTTAGTTAGCGGACTTTTCAGTTTAACCGCATGGTCATTGAGCTGGATATCATAAGTTTATTGTTCAACAAAAAGAGCCTGATAGATCGGATCTATCAGGCTCTTTTTTTAATTGCTTCAATCAGTAGCCAGCGAAGTACAAATTCAGGTAATTAGTCAAATTACTCGACTGGCTTGATCGAATTCAGTAGCTTCCCGGTTTTTCCATCCCAAACGCGAACAATACCATTCTGTCCTCCGCTAATCACTAATTCTTCATTCCGAGTGACCGCGATGGTGTAAAGATAATTCTCGGCACCATTTAAAGTTCGGTAGTTCTTTCCGTTTGCAGCCTGGTACATGCGAACGGCTTTGTCGCCGCAGCTGCTGACAAGATTGTCACTTGTGCCGACATAATTAATACCAGTTACCTGCTTTCCAAAACCACTAATAGTTCG
>JAESQE010000545.1 GCA_016765335.1 Planctomycetaceae bacterium | reverse complement strand
TTATCGACTTCCTCGGACAGTACGAAACGGATTACTCCGCCGAACTTTCGCAGGTGACTTCCGACTCCAGCGAAGGTGGTCCCCAGCGAGGCATGGAAGCGATCAAAGAACGCGACGAACTTTACGAGCAAGCCATCGAAGTGGTTGTACGTGAAGGCCGCGGCTCGGTTTCGCTGCTGCAACGAGCACTGGGCATCGGCTACGGACGAGGTGCCCGCTTAATCGATTACATGGCAGAAGACGGCATCGTCGGCGACTACAACGGCTCCCAAGCCCGAGAAGTCAAATACACCGCCGATCAATGGGAAGCCATGAAAAACGGCGAAGAACTCGAAGACGCATTGGTTTGACCGCGGGTAAAAATCACCCCAAATCAGCGGCAAAGCCTTGCGAACTGGACGAGAACGTCGCCAGGTGCCCTTGTCAATCATCAAACAAAATCAGATCGACTAAGGCATCCAGCTTCCCATTCATGGTCCGTGCTGTGAAGTGATCCGTTAAGACAACGAGCGTACCGTTGGAACGCCCGATCTCAAATTGGTCACTGCTGGTAAATTGGACTGACGGAAAAAGTTGCTTGTAGTCTTCCCAGTACTTTTTCCCATATCCAATCACCACTTGTGGTGTGTGTTCCATGAGCAAAGTACGGAGTAATTCAATCCGCTGAGGCTTTACCACGTCATAATAGTGCTGGGAAGAAGTGAATTGAGGAATTATTTTATTGTACTCCCAATCGCTAATTTTCCGCTTGGGAATTGGCATTAACTCAACGAGTAGTGTCTCGCCGTCAGAACTTCCAAGGGATTTCGCCTGATAATCACGAATTGCTTCTCGACTTGGTTCTTGATTAGCAAGAGCAAGCATAATGTAACACATGGAACGCCACGTTCGTTGTATCACCCGTTGACCTGAATGAAACTTTGTAATTCCCAATAAGCAATGGGCTTTTTTGCAGTCTTCAATTGCGTTGAACTGCAACCTCGTCCTCAGGTTGTTTTCACCCCCTCCTCCCTCCTCCATGCCCAAAAACCAGAATGAGGCCTTCGGAGCTCCATAGCCAATAAATCCCAATAAGTGGTTCAGTTGCTCATCCGTAAAAGATTGCGTCATGGCTAATCTCTCTAATAAAAAGTCCAAGCCGAAATTGCCGACAGCATTAATGTATCGATATTCCCCGATGTGAAGTGACTTGAGTAGACTGACAACCAAAGCACAACGTCATAGAAATCAATCACAGATATCGAAAAAGCACCGCTGCAAAACGCTTCGCAAATTGATCAGGCTAAAAACAATTGCATTTAAAATTAAATTCACCCAGTTTTTCAGATCAAACACTTACGCAAAACCAAGGGCCTTCACACAAAACAGCCTAATCAACACTAGACATTTACACAATGGAGTTTATGCCCCCTTACCTGATATAGGTTGTTCAGAACCCAGCGAGATCATTCGAAAACTGCGTATTTTACCAGAGTCCTGAAATTTGACAGTTGCCCTGGTTTGCGAAAGGGCTACTGGACTTTCACACTTTTCATGGGTAACATAAACCAAGATGAATAAGTTTGTTGTGACGCTTCTGATGGTTAATAGGTTTAATCGTCGGGCGTTTTGTGGTTGCATTCCAGAATGAGATTTCTCATTTTACCTCATACCTTTAAGACAATGCCAAGTTGGTTCTGTCTTCATTCCTGATTACAAAGGCCTCCTTATGAAAACTTTCCTGAAACCGGTTTGCCTGGTTGCAAGCGTCGTGTTGGCTGTCGTTTCTTTGACATCTCCTCAGGTTTATGCAGAAGATATTGAGCTGCCAGAACCAGGTGGTCATGCAGAGCTATTAACGATTGGCTCGAAAGCTCCAGCCCTTGATATTGAAAACTGGGTTTCCGATGGGAATGGTCAATACAAAGAAGTAACTCAATTTGAAGCAGGTAAAGTTTATGTTGTCGAATTCTGGGCTACCTGGTGTGGCCCTTGTATTGCAAGCATGCCTCATCTGAGCAAAATGCAAGACGACTATGCCAAACGAGGCGTGCAGATTGTCAGTGTCAGCGATGAAGATCTCGAAACGGTTGAGAAGTTTCTTTCTGGCGAAGTTCGTGGCGGAAAACCGGGTCAAACTTACGCTCAGCTCACCAGCAACTACAGCTTAACCTGTGATGCAGATAAATCGGTCTCACAAGACTACATGGTTGCAGCTGGTCGCAACGGAATTCCTTGTGCATTTGTCGTAGGAAAAACCGGTCTGATCGAATGGATCGGTCACCCGATGTCGATGGAAGAAACACTGGCACAAGTGGTGGATGGTTCCTGGAATCGAGAAGTATTTGCTGCAACCTTCAAAGAAGGTCAACTGTATGAATCTGTCATCGAACCTCAAACAATGGCTGCATTTCGACAAGGTAACTTTGACAAAGCTGTCGAGATATTAGACAAAGCCCTGCAAACGCTAACCGATGAAGAGCTAATTGCTCGTGCGGTCTTTATGCGAAGGTCCATCATCCTGCTTGGTGGAGGCGAAAAAGGAGTTAAAGAAGTCGCTTCTTATCTTGAAAAGAACAAAAACGATAACGATCAGTTGAACCGACTTGGTAGTTGGATTTATTCAATGGCTGCTCGAAAACAGATTGACAAAGATGTCGTCAAAGCCGGGATCGAATTGGCAATGCAGAGTAACAAAAATGATCCTACATCGTTCAACGCTCTCCAAATTCTTTCGCACCTCTACCAAATCGATGGCAACGTCGATCAAGCCATTGTATCTCAGAAAAAAGCGGTAGCAATTTTCGTTGCAAAAAAAGAAGATGTCCCTCAAGGAATTACTGCTTTTCTTGACGAACTGCTTGCAGAGAAAAAAGAACAAGTCACAAAGAATGTTGAAACTGATTCGAAGCCAAAGTCTTAATGAGTGATTCGTATCGATATTGATTTCTCAAAGGTCTGCAATCATCATTGCAGACCTTTTTTTCATCCCGCGTTGCAATCAGGAATACACGATTCACGATGACAATTGATATCAATTTTCTGGGACACTCTGCTTTTGAAATTGTTTCCTCTGGAATACGGTTACTGATCGACCCTTTCCTTACTGGTAACCCGGTTGCGACAACTTCAGCAACGCAGATGAATCCTGATTACATTCTCTTAACGCACGGTCATGAAGATCATATTGGCGATACGATTGAAATTGCCCAGCGAACTGGCGCGATGGTGATTGCTAATTTTGAAATTGCAACATGGCTGGGTAACCAGGGTGTTGAAAACGTGCATGCGATGCACCTGGGGGGCGAACATGCCTTTGATTTTGGTTCCCTGAAACTGACACTTGCCCATCACGGATCGATGCTTCCTGACGGATCTTATGGCGGAAATCCGGCTGGACTGCTGATAAAACTCCCTGAAGCGACGATCTATCACGCAGGAGATACTGCGTTATTTTCCGATATGAAACTCATCGCAGAGGCGGGAATTGATCTGGCAATTCTGCCTATAGGTGACAATTTCACGATGGGTGTTCGGGATTCGATCCAGGCGATCAATTTTCTGCAAGCCACACAAGTCATTCCTTGCCATTACAATACGTGGCCGATTATCGAGCAGGACACAACCGCCTGGAGCGAACAAGTTGCCCAAATGACAGACGCCAAGCCAGTTGTGCTCAACCCGGGCGAATCATGGAATTTCGAATCGTAAGCATTCGCTGCTGAATCGATTTTTCTTATGTTGGGGATTCCGATAAAACAAGTTCTTAAATTAACAGCTTTCTTCGCTCGATAGAGAACGTTATAATGCAATGGTGCCGAGCTTAAGGAAACCTGAGTTTGGTATTAGAGAATATCAACGCGAAAACAGATACGTGAATGTGTATCACGAGTCTCGATCAGCGAAACAAATACCGTGCGAAAATAGTAGGAAATGCGATGCCTATCTACGTTTATGAAGTCGTCAGAGAAGATGGTCAACCGGGTGAGCGGTTTGAAATCACTCAGCGGATGGCTGAGGATGCATTGACCAAACATCCAGAAACAGGCGAGCCGGTACGACGTATCATCACCGCAGCTGCCATCGGCACCCGCTGGATGGACATGAACATGGAACGCAGTATGAAAGACGAAAAAAAGCTAGACAACCTGGGGTTCACCAAATACGAAAAAGCGGGCAACGGTAAATACATAAAGAAATTTGGCAAAGGCCCCGATATGATATCCAAGGATCAATAAATCGCACATATTGATTCTTGCCTGCTGGTTTCATTTCCCTGTTGATTCGACCTCATCGGCTTGGTCAATCGAATCGCCTTGGCTGTTGATAAATGAGGCATACAGGCGGCGTATCAAATAGGGGAAGATCGCCAAAATGCCAAACGCAATCCAAAGGCGGGGCGTCATGATTCCGGAAAGTCCATTCTCTGCCAGTTTTTCGACCGAAGGAACGCTATCGCCTGCGTAAATATACACAACCGTTCCAGGCAACATGCCCAACTGGCTGACCCACCAAAATGTTCGCGTGCGAATTGATGTGAGTCCCATGGCCAAATTCACGACAAAAAATGGAACTGCTGGAATCAGCCTCAGCATGAAAAGATAACTCGCTCCTTCAGATTCAAAAGCTTGATTTATTTTTCTCAGAGACTCCCCAAGCCTTGCCTGCACAAAATCTCTGAAGAAATATCGACTCATCAAAAAGGCAATTGTTGCTCCGGTTGTCGATGCAAAACTGACTAAAACCAAACCCGTCCCCAGCCCAAACAACCAGCCACAGAGCAAGCTCAACCCAGCAGCCCCAGGGAAAGAGGCCCCTGTAACAATCGCGTAGATGATAAATGCAATGATCAAGCTAAGAGTGGCGTACTGAGACTGAAATTCACGTAACGCAATTTCCTGGCCCGCAATCGCATGCAGCGATAATTCATCACGGAAGCTAAAAAACAGACCGAGAACAATCGCTGCCAATAACAATAACAGAAGTTTTTTTGATCTATTCATGTACCAGGTATTTCGATTAGCAGCAGTCGCGTTGTGAATAATGTTAGACCCGTGAATATGTTTAGAGCTACCCATCCATGCTCTATCTGCATTGATTACCGAAACGTGCAACAGATGGCATCTCAACAGCAGGTTACCTAATGAATGACATTTCAGGCAGAGTAATCGTTTTAATCGTTAAGAATAATCCGACCTTTCTATTCCTCTGACTATTCTTCTACTCATCGTTTGCTCCCCTGTTAAGGTGACCTAAGTTTTTGCAGGTCATTTGTTATTTTCCGTGAACTCCGTTTGGAATTTGATATTCCGAATCAGTTGAGGCACAGGTTTCATGTTATTTGATACTGTTGATAATACATCGACAAACACAGATGCCGTCGCGACAAACACGGTCAACAGGACTCCGCGCGGATTGCTGAGGATTGTTGAATTGTACTGTCGTGCAAAAAAACAACACCAAAAGGAACCGAACAGCCAAATCCCCAGATCCATCCTTCGTGATCTCATCTCTGCGCTACATTATCGTGATAAAAATACCTTTCTGCATTCGCAAAGAGTGGGACAATTAGCGGTAGGACTGGCACGAAATTTGTGCTGGAATGAAGAGACACAATTTCACTTGGAAATTGCTGCCCTGTTACACGATATCGGTAAAATCGGACTGCCTGATCACCTGTTATTCAAACCCGCCCAATTCACAGGCGACGAAACCTCATTAATGGCTTTGGGAACCGAAGTCGCAAATGATATTCTTCAGGTCTGTCATGCGAAGCCGGAACTTCGCCGAACCATCGTAGAATCACGGATGCCTTTTTCTTTTCTGGAAGACCAAAACCGTCCGCTGGGTAAAGAAATTTGTCTGGCTGGAAGATTACTTGCAGTTGCTGATGTCTACGAGTCACTTTCCCGCAACCAGGTGTACCGAGATGCGTTCTCTCATGAACAGATTATTGCACACTTAAATGATAATGCAGGCACACAATTTGACCCTAACATTGTGACTGCATTAACTCGCTGGCTTCA
>JAESQE010000544.1 GCA_016765335.1 Planctomycetaceae bacterium | reverse complement strand
TTTATAGAGGTTCCCGCAACAAAGAAAACGAGTCACCTGGAACAATACCGGATCGGGTCGCCAGGGGTACTATGGCGCCGGGTTACTGTTCGACTTTATCAATTTTTCCCCACATATGTCCGCCTTTTTTTCCGTGTTGCCAGGTTCCTGCATACCGGTCTTTGTAGAACATCACTCGGCAAGTAAACGTTCCCATACCCGGAATCGTAAAATCAGTCATCGAAACAATCGGCGTATCTCCTGCCCATTCAATAGGAACCAGAATCGGCAAAACAGTATCGATGCTGCCATATTTTACGCGTGTCTGAAAGATCCATGTGTTCTTGGTCGCTTTGGTGACTTTTCGAATCTCGTACCGTTCCGGTTTACCAAGTTGATCTTGCTTTTGGTCATCCAAGGTGAAGAATCCAACCAAAACCGTATTCTCCATCTGTTTCGTGAAGTTCTCTTCTCGCGTTTTTATCGCTGCATCGTCATCTTGAGCTTGAGCTTGAAGAATTGATGGCACAATGCAGAACGTCAGCCCAGCAACCAAAGCAAGCAATCGTGTATCGAACGGCTTGCGGATAAAGTTAATCATCGTAAAAATTCTCCTGATCACAAATTTGTATTGTCCGAGCACGATCTCACAAAAAAACTATTCGTGACCGGTTTCTTTCCTTCAGTTGTATCAACTCATTATAGTCATCATGCTACAAGTAATTCACGGGACAGGCACCAGAAGATTGGATTTTCTTGCCGACTTTTGTTCCTTGCCATATTTTCAGAGATTCCTTTTAAGTATGTTTTCCAATGCCTAAGTACCATTCGGTGCTGGCCCCCATCGTGGTGTGCTAGTCTGAGTCTCGATAGCCAAAAAGATGAGTAAACCTGTCGGTCGTTAATTCCGTGAGCATGGATAATCAATTGCCGACAGAACCACCCATCCTACAGTCTGGATGGAATTCAAATCATACACATTCGCGTATTTGTTCGCGCGTTGCATGTTTCCGAAGTCCTTGTCAGTACAAGGCCACGCGTGAGAGCTTCTCGCAAGTATTAATTGAGTTTGGTATTACTTACTTCTTAAAGTCGGTATTTGCTTTGAGCAACTCTAATTCTTTGATCCAAATATTGCGATACAAAACTTCGTGGCCTTCGCATTGAAGCTTGAGACCGCCTGGTGTGTCGGTGATGCCTTTGCCTCCGTCGTTGCCTCCATCGATCCCAGAATTCGGTCCACCCCAAACCTGATTGATTGACTGGTTGCTGTGAACTTTGATGCCGTTGAAGAACATAGATACCATTGCCTTTTCGGATCGTTTGCCATCCTTGAACCGAGCTGCCCGGTAGACAATATCGTATGAATTCCATTTACCAATTCCGTTGTAGGCATGGTACGGCGATTCTGTTTCGTTGATGACTGCGCCCATGCCGTGCTTGGTTTTGTCTCCATCGAGTACTTGAATTTCGTGACGGTTCTGTAAGTACACGCCGCTGTTGCCTCCTTTTTTGACAATCAGAAATTCGATGTGTAATCGGAAATCTCGATACTTCTTTTTGGTGACCACATCTGCGGTTCCATATTTTCCGCCCGCTGCTGCCGGGTCGTCTGTCATCATGACTGTTCCTTGATCAACGGGGTCTTTCACAATTTTCCATTTGATCGGAAGAGATGAACTGAACCGCGGACCTTTCCAGTAAGTCCATTTGGAATCCAGCATTTTTCGCGAACCATCAAAAATAACTTCTGCACCGGCGGTAGGGCCAGCACCAACGCCAACTTCAGCACGAGCAGCAGTAAGAGGAGTCATCAAAGTTACGCCGAGAAGAATCAGTTGTGTAATTCGCAGATGAGGTTTGAGCATTTCTGTTTCCTATTATTCTTGAATGAAATCCCACGCAAGTTGTATCGCAGGTTTGAGGTTCATTAAGGGTACTGAAAACCTGAAGCATGTGCTACAGACAGACCGTTTACGCAGCTTGGGGTATGGAACATCAGTGTCTCGTTTGAATTAATAGAAATTCCCTTGAAACATATTTACTGAGAAATTGCGGATAAGTCATTAGTTACCAATACACTCCAAGGAGACATTCTAATGATCATGCTGATTTTATCGGTTGGTTGCAGGCAGAAGTCGTTGTTGCAAAGGTGATGTTCATTATTCTCCCCGCGGAAGTAAATTTTCTTCCGACTCGACTGCAATCCAAAAGCTAGATTGAAGTGTAGACTTCACTGTTCCGTCTACAAATTGATACGCATTCGCGTATTTGCTTGCGCGTTGTATGTTTCCTAAGTCCTTGTCGGTACAAGGCCACGAGGATATCTTCTCGCAAGTATTAATTGAGTTTGGTATGAGAACCTACAGTTCGATCACTTCGCACAGAAACCATATTGAAGACCAAAGGCAAAACGATGACAAAGTATCTTGTAACCGGAGGAGCAGGATTTATTGGTTCGCATATTGTGACCCAACTTGTCGAAAGCGGAAAAGACGTTCGTGTATTGGATAATCTCTCGACAGGACATCAAAAGAACCTGTCACATATTGCAGGTCATTTTGAATTTGTGCAAGGAGATATTCGAGATACCGAATCTGTTGCAAAAGCAGTGGCGGGTACTGAAGTTGTGTTTCATCAAGCGGCGTTAGCATCAGTTCCATTAAGTATCGAAAAGCCGGCTGAAGTTCATGATGTTTGTGCAACGGGCACGCTCAATGTATTGGATGCCGCCAGAAAATTGAGTGTCCGCCGAGTCGTTTATGCTGCATCGAGCAGCGCTTACGGCGATCGCCCTGAAATGCCCAAGCAAGAAAATCATGTCCCGGAAACCCTTTCGCCTTATGCAGCGGCCAAGTTGGCTGGCGAATTGTACTGCGAATCTTTTTCACACTGTTACGATCTGGAAACAGTCCGTCTGCGATACTTCAACGTTTTTGGTCCCCGACAAGACCCGAAAAGCCCCTACTCAGCAGTCATCCCGTTATTTGTGTCCGCGTTACTTGAAGGCAGACGACCGATGTTTTTCGGAAACGGCGAACAATCCAGAGACTTCGTGTATGTCGGAAATGTTGCTCAGGCGAATTTACTGGCTGCAGAAGCTCCGGGCGTTTCAGGAAATGTTTACAACGTCGCGACGGCCCAGCGCGTCAGTGTTGCAGAAATGTTGAAGCAAATTTGTGACATCTTAGAACTCCCCTACGATCCGGAATTTGCACCGCCTCGTGCGGGAGACGTGTTGCATTCCTGGGCAGACATTACACAAACTCAAAAAGACCTGGGATACGAACCAAACGTCAGTTTTTGTGATGGCTTGCGAGATACGGTCGAGGCTTATGCACAGGAACTTTCAGTCAAAGCGTAACGTCAACAGATAAGAACGAACAAAACACTTTCGAAGTTTACAAGGGAACCTCTATAAATTCAAAAGACATTGCGAGCGGAGAGTAGACATTCTTGTCTGCCTGAAATGAAGGCCTGCTCAAACGAAACAG
>JAESQE010000543.1 GCA_016765335.1 Planctomycetaceae bacterium | reverse complement strand
GAGTGCCGAAGAATCCGGTTGCGACTATCGATAGTCTTCCCGGACAGGCGAGAAAACATCGAGGATTTTGCAATCGGTGATGGCACGGCCGCTGTGTGGGACGTTGGATTTCAAGACCAAAATGTCGCCGGCGACTCAGACATCCCGTGGCACAAGCACATCGACAAAATCAACTCCACCTACTATCACTACGTCCGCTACATCTTCAAAGCGAAGGTCAAGGGGTTCTGGAAGGGGAAGCCTGTTGAGGACAAATGGAAGCACAAGCGGCTGTTGTTTAAGAAGAATCTGTCATTCAAAAAAGTTGGCACAATCGGAAAGTTCTGGATGAAACCCAAGAAAGTGCTTTGGCAACAGGTCAAGGATGTGGAAAAACGAATTGGTGAAGGACTGGAACAAGCTGGTATGGAAGAACTAGTCGTGCATGTGGCTGAGTTGACTGGTGAGCCAATCAAAGATGTTGAGCGGACGCTGGGCTATTACTCAGATGAATCGACAATAAAAGAGTGGATTGAGACAATCGCCTGTCCGTAGCGTAGAGGTGGATTATGGTCGGTCAAAGATCCCATTCAGAAGAGGTGGGAAGAAAATTAATCTTCCATAAATAATTATCAGCCGCTCCTCATGAGAGGAACAACTGAAGTAGGTTTCAAACTATGTTGTATATAGCAATCACATCCCCAAAAATCCCAAAAAGAAAACAAACAGTTTTTAAATGGCTTAAAGAGATGGCTTCTAGAGCAATTAATATCGTTAATAGCAGCCAAGATGTTGTCATCGATTAAAATCTAATATGACTGCGTGAAGCGTTCCTTCGAAGTATAGGTGTGGCACTAAAAAGCTGCGGTGTCAGAGGCGGCTCTATGGCAATGCAAGTTTAACAAATGGCTTGAAGGTGGGTGCAAAATCTCATGCGACTAAGACTGAAGCTGATGGATTCAGGAATTTTTTTCTGTGTTTCCTGTAATACGATTTTACGTTCTTCGTTTTTTTCGTATAATGGGTTTAGAACAAATTATTACTTTTTTGCAAAGCCCATTCCTTGTGTTACACAAGGCGTCCAGCCGTCACATATCCATGTGGTGGGTCGTAGTACCCTGAGATTAGGTCTGGAGATGGATTGGCATGTCCGTCTGAAACACTAAGCCAGCAAAATCAGGCTCAAGGTGCGTATAGACGATGCGAAAGAAATCCGTAGATGCAAAAGACCCATTCCGAATTTTTCCAAAGGTAACAAAGAAAGATAAGGACAAACTAAGACAGTCAATAGAGGCTGTTGGCTTAATGAATCCTGTTATCATTGATGAAAATGGCAATATCATAGATGGTCACATTCGTCGTGACATCTGTGATGAGATTGACATGGATTGGCACAAAAATGCGACCATTAAGATTGGCTTGAGCGATATTCAGAAAAAGGCTCTGGCAATTGAATTAAATTTCTGGCGTCGATCCATTCATCTAACACGGGCGAAGAGAAATGAACTGATTGACATTTACCTTCTAGCTCATTCTGAACTGTCAGAAAGTCAGATCGCAGAATTGTTTGGTGTTAGCCAGCCAACAATCCATCGTAGAAGGAAACGACTTATTCAAATGAATAAGTTCCCCAAGCCCACAGAAACAATTGATAAGAATGGAGTTAAGCGAAAAGTCCCCCAAAAGAAGACTGCTACCCTTGTCGTTAAAAGCAAAAATGAATTTGATAAACTGAAGCCCAATCTCTCAGAACTTAGTGGAGAATTGTCTGGGTTGATTCGTAAACCCGGCACTATCAAGAGCAAAGCGGATCGAAAACGTAATCTGGCTAAGGTGAAGCCAACCAAGACGATCCCTGCTAACATAGAACTACATCAATGTGATTTTCGTAATCTGCCAGTGAAGCCCGGAACCGTTGATTTAATTCTAACTGATGTGGTTTGGGGGATTGGTGCCAAGGATGATTGGTTGGCTTTGGCTGAGTGTGCCAAGAAATGGCTGAAACCTGAAGGGCTATTTGTTTCTTTAATCGGGTCAATGACTATGCCTGATTTTCTGGATGCCGTGAGAAAACATCTAAATTATCAGCATACTGGTTCAATGGTTTACCCAATCCCACGACCGATGATGAGCGGTGATGTGTTTGAACAATGGCGACCGTTTGTCATTGCATCACGAATGCCAGAGAAACTTCACTTGGGGATAGTTGATACGCTGTTTCCAAAGGAAGCTGATAAACAATATGACGATTGGCAACAACCTCTTTCAGTTGCTGCTTACCTCACAAAGGAACTCTCCAAGCCGGGTGCCTTAATTGTTGACCCCCATCTTGGAACAGGCACCAATTCCGTCGCCTGTAACCTGATTGCTGAAGGGCGTCGGTTTATCGGATGTGATATTGAAGAAAGAAAAGTTAAGATCGCTCGTCACAGATTAGCGACAGAGACAACGTACAACAGTTGTACTTAGAAGAATTGGAGAGATGAGGGCTGGTCATGTGATTGTCCTACCCTCGCCTTCTTTCATTATGGCCCTAGCTCTGTAGATGCTTATGCAATTCGGAATGACTATATCAGGAAAGGAAAATTTCTTTTGATAGAGAAAATAATGTGGCCATCTTCAGAAGACAATCTCGCCGTTCCTATCAGGTTCTAGTGGTGACCATACAGGCACATCCGCAGAGTTGAAGAATTTAATGTCAAGAGAATTGCTGATACGTCCTGCGTCGATTAAATCTATTCTCTTCTTGTGAAGAAGAGCCAGATGCTTGCGTGTCTCTAGATTGTCAGCACTGTCAGGCTTACCGTATAATCCAACGTAGAGCGTCTTTAGGTTGCGATTGTGGGCAATTACATTTGCAATGTGCTGGTCGTTCTCTCCGAATGACAACCCGTAAGTGACAAGTGCATTATTAATTCGTTCCAGTTTTCCAAGGCAGTATGAAAGGTATCCGCTATTTTGTATTTGAGTTAATTTTTTCTCCGCATTCCCTTCAGCCACAAATAAAGGATATTGGCCAATGGATAACGATTCTCGAATTGCATCAATCAAATGCTTGCCCGTGCGAGTCCAGCTATGCTTGCGAACATCACCGTGTTCAACATAAAGATGCAATGCTCCGTGAATAAAATACACCCCCTTGTGTCCTCCGACATGTTCCGAAAAAACAACGTATGGTGCTTCAGGGTCATTTATATCGTAATCAAATCCATCACGCCCCTTAAGGATTTTTTGACCATGCATTTCAACCCAATAAAGTAGCAAGTCGTAATTTGTGCAAAAAATATTGTGAAAAGGTTCAAGAAATTTTACACAAGTATCTTTCTTGCTCGCATCGACATCATGCGTGTGTTCAGGATGAGTTTGTGCAATTGCATCAATTAGTGACTGTTTTATTTTTTCGAGGTCATCAATGAATTTGCTGTCGCTATCTCTTGGGAGTAAACCATAGTGTTTTGCAACCCAATCTGAATCTTCGAGAAGACGCATTACTCCTTCAAAATTATTTGTCCCCAAACGTTCAAATACTCCTGCTGCGGTTTCAGGTAATCCATGCTGTTTCGCAAAATCAAACAAACTGTCATAAGCAAACCTAGAATCGCACGCTATGCTAAAACCGTTGCCAATCAGCAAGTGTGATCGACCTGTGCCTAATTCTGATTGAACTTCATCGTAAGTCAGCAATTTCAATATCATTTGACAACCAATCTAAATAGATCCGTTCAATTGGGAATTTACTCCTAGTACCTCATGAATTGCCATAGGAATCATCGAAGGTTACTGTTGCAGTGAGTCTGCAATCACTCTCATTACCTGCTCTGTCAGTTTCGTAATACGGTCATAGATACTACGCCATTCACTTATGGATATATCGTCTTGAATGACTCTGCTTAGAATCGTATTGAGGTCATTTACTGGCCGTACTAATTCTTGAGTACCATTCTCATAAATCAAATAATTCATGATGTGTTCAATCGATTCATGCATCTTTTCAAGACTTGAAATAGCTAGTTCGTGTTTCGATTTAGTTAAAACGTTGTTGTTACCTGAATCCTGACTTCCACATACCATCATCCGGTTTTCACGAATAAAAGAATGCATGTTTACAAAAATCTCACCAGCGTTTACCAATTCAAAATTTTGAGAATTTGAAATTCTGAATTGATGGAAGACACCAGCTTTTTTTTCGTGGAGGTTTTCACCTAAAGTAGAAAGGTTATCCGTTACAACCATCTCAATGTGTTTCAGCTTAAGATGTCTTTTAAGGAAGACAATCGAATTTAACTTTTGGCTTGTAACAGTTGGTTCATAGTTATTCATTTCAGTGAAAAAGCTGGCAGCATTTTGAATTGCCGAAAACATGTTGACTTTGTTCGCCAAATCCATTTCTTCATGTTGATCATTTAATGCCTTTGTATTCTTGATGAACTCCTCCTTTTGGTGCTTGAACTCCTCACGCTGGATCATGAAACTAACGACCAATAACACAAAACCTGCTGATGACACTATTGCATTTACAAAGCCAAAACTATCGCCAAACATTGCAGCGTATTTTAATTCAGATTCTGAAAACATGAAGAAATACTGGTTTTGGGTAAATGCATACAACGAACCCCATGCTAGTAAGTTGACAACAAGTGCTACAACGGCAATCACCATCCATAATCTTTTAATACTTCTTAAGAATATTTTCCATTCTGGTTCGTCTGGCTTTGCATTGTCTTTAGGCATTTTGCTGCTCCTTATGTTGCTTGTTGTGTAAATACTTCGCACGGGGATTTCATTTCTGACATTTTCAAGTTGGAAAATTCAGTGGAGTAATCCCCTCACAAACTCATGCCTGCACCATTGACCCGTAACCACTGCTTTCGGTCAAGATAATCGGGCAGTACCTTATCGACTTCGTTCCAAAAGGCATCAGTATGGTTGGCATGAATCAGGTGGGCTAATTCGTGGACTACGAAGTAATCGAGAATTGTTAAGGGAGCCATCATACATTTCCAATGGAAGTTCAACATTCCTGCCTTGGTACAAGATGCCCAGCGGTGTTGAAGTTCTTGAACATTAATGCCTTTGGGAGTGACTCCCATTTGAGGGGCGTAGAACTCAACACGTTCTGTGACTTTCTGGAGAGCCTTCTCCCGGTAGAACTCCTTGAAGACTTCATGGGCATCCACTTTTTTCCCATTTGATCCAGTACGCAAGCAGAAGTAGCCATTTCTTAATGTCAGGGGATGAGCTTGGTCTTCGACTAATTTGAGGCGATAGGATCGTCCCAGATATAGAAATCCTTCTCCGTTTACAAATTCCCGTTCTACTTTTGTAGCATTGAGATCACACCACTCAGCCAGATTTTTGTAAATCCACACCAGCTTTTTTTCAATGACCTCATCTACCTCAGCATTGGATAGTTTGGTAGGAACAAGAATGGAGACTTCACCATCACGCTCAATATGAATGCTGGCGGTTTTTCGATTATTGCGTGTCAGTGTGTAGGAGATGTCTTTATAGGTTCGTTTCATTTGAGGATGTCCTCATGGCGAACTTTGGCTAATGCGGTAATCTCGGTCACGATCTGGTTTGAGTTGTTCTCAATCTGCTCAATGCCTGTGTACAACATTAAGTCTGAAAGCCGACCTTTCAGTTTATCAATCTCAGAACCATTGTTCCAAAAATTAACGATATCGATAGTTTTCTCAAATTCTTCGATTACATCACGGACAAGTACTTTAATCCGTGAATCATCGCCATTAGAAATCTTGCCGTTATAAGCGAGTTTTGCAATCAAACCATAGAAAGGAGCTTGGGTTGCATTAACTCCTTCAATCTCATCTTCCCTGCCCTTCTGGGCATCACCACGCAGGTCAGAGAGGTCGAGACAGAGTTGATCCCAATCTTCCTTATGCTTTTGAATCAATGCTTCCAGCTTATCGCTGAGCGATTCAAAGAATGCAGGGTCTTCTTCAAAATGAATTTTACAATGCTTACGAATCGCATGTTCCATTTCGCTGGCTTTGGATTTGGGGGATGTGTTCTTTTCCAGTTCTTCAATGAAATTTGAAGAGAATAACTCAACAGGCTTAATCTTCGGATTGATCCCCAAACTAATGAGATGCTCATTAATTAATTTACGAACTTTTTCTCCCGCCCCTTCAATGTTAAGAGAGTCATCCTTGTAACGCTGCTTGACCTTTGCCAACAAATACCCAAATCGTTTCACAGGCACCTTGTACGGACTCGCTGCTGGACGTGGTAAAACGATATCCATGCTCTGTAGGAACTTTTTGAGATAAACCTCAAAAGTTGCCCTTAGTTTGACATCTTCCATCTTTTCAATCGCTAATTCGAGAATGTCATATGTTTTCTGAGTGTCGGTAATTGTCTGGTTGGCAAAGCCTTCAATCTCATTCACGCCATGATCAGTAAAAAGATGGATCAAACGCTGATAGCGACTTTCTAAAATTGGCACTCCTGTGGTGATGTTCTTGAGCGAGTTTTCAATATCATCTTTGTCGTCACCCGAATAAATTGACAATGCCTCTTTCAGGTGGTTCGCCAGTCCCACGTAATCGATGATGTAGCCTCTGCTCTTCCCCTTATAAACTCGATTCACTCGTGCAATGGTTTGCAGCAGGTTGTGTTCTTTTACTTTTTTGTCGATGTACATGACTTGCTCAATAGGGGCATCAAACCCTGTGAGCAGCATGTCACACACAATCAAAAAGGCAACACCTGTCAGTTCTTTGGAGGGATCATCATAATTGAATGCCCGTTTGAAGTTTTCGACGGCATCCATTTCTTTGGAGCGTTTTCGTGCATGAGTAACCACTGCTTTTTCGTTGGTGCCATCTGATGAAATCACAACTGCGGATTTCAGAAATGCGATCCGTTTAATGATCTCTGCATCTGGTTCTGGCTCCGCTTTTCGTTTTTCTAACTCGGCTACAATTGCTTTGTTAATGTAGGTTTGATAATGGATTGCAGCCATTTTTGAATTACAGACTACTTGTGCCTTAAACCCATTGGATAAAATATTTTCGATGTAGTGTTTTACCAGATCATTAGCAATGGCTTCAATACGCTGCTCGGCTTCAAATATGTCTCCAGTTGCCCCGTACTTCTTTTTGATCGCAAGGATTTCTTCATCAGTGCGGTGGGCGAACAGGTCTTCGAATTTTGTATCAAATTCGTGCTTTTCATTGATGGCAGTGTCAGCGGTTTTTCCTTCATACAATATTTGTAGGGTTGCTCCATCATCGACTGCATCCTGCAATTTGTATTTGTCGATGTACCCGCCAAACCGCTCCCATGTTTTCTTGGCATGACGATCTGTAATCAGTGGCGTCCCCGTAAATGCCAATCTGGTTGCATTGGGCAAAGCAGAGAACAAGTTGTCCCCTATGTCTCCCCCTTGGCTTCTATGAGCCTCATCAATCATGCACACAATACGCTCAGAATTATTCACCACTTCCATCGTGGCGTATTCAGGTACTTGTTCCTTCTCCCCCAATGCCCCTGCCAGATATTCGGGTAGCTCTTGTTCGTTTTCCTGAAACTTATGCACCATTACCATGTTGAGGTTCGATGCTGGGGTTGCCAACTTGGTTTTGAGTTCTTCGCTGCTGTTAATGTAGGTGACCTTTTCACCTGTTAGCTGTGCAGTTTCTCCCAACTGGTCTTCCAAGTCGATGCGATCATTAATCATGCAGACTTTATAATCTTTTAAGTCTTCGCAGGAACGAAGTTTTCTGATCGCAAACACCATCGTTAAAGATTTACCAGAACCTTGTGTATGCCAAACCACTCCTGATCTTTCGGTGGCGGTCGTGCCAGTTCGTAATCGTTCGATAATTTTCAACATCGCTCTGTATTGCTGATACCGACAGGCAACTTTAATCAACCGTTTATCGTCAGTCTTGAAGAGGATGCAGTTACGAATTACGTCCAGCAATATTTCTGGAGCCAACAACCCCTGAATCAATACTTCCTGTTGCCGTTCTTTCCCCAAAGGGGGTGTGTATTCTTGATACTTCTTTGGGTAAATACTCTTCCATGCAAAAAAATGATTGTCTTGTGATGTAATCGTGCCGAACTTGGCTTCATCGCCATGTGTGACAATCAACAATTGATTGGTATGAAACAGGCGAGACTCCCCTTCTTGCAGTCCTGCATCGTGGGTAACCTCTCTTTGATTGCTATAGCGGCGTAACTGTTTGATGGCTTCATACATCGGGTTAGCGGTGTATTCGTTGGCGTCTTTGCATTCCACCACAACCAAAGGCAGACCATTTGTAAACAACGGTCAGAAAACGTAGCGCCCGGCGGGCAAAAAGTGTAGCGCTGGTTGCGGGGAAATTCCTGCGAAGGTGGCTGTGGTTCGCAAGAAAGGTGAGTCCTTTTCTTACTTCGTCTTGATCGG
>JAESQE010000542.1 GCA_016765335.1 Planctomycetaceae bacterium | reverse complement strand
TTGAGTACCACCAGTAAGGTTAAACTTTTATCTCATGCATACTCAGCTCGAAGTAGGGATATTCCGGCCTACTTTACTGTCATCGACTCGTCTCATCCTGATTACAAATATAAGAAATATGGTTATGTCGAATATCTGTCAAAGTATGTGTTTCGTTGCAACACTTGTATTAATCACTGGTTTGCAGAGTTCGAATTACCTCCTGGCAGATGAGCCGGCACTAAACTTTGCGACTGCACAGGATGTTGTTTTCCGAGCTAAAGTTGACAATTCTGATCAGCGATATGTGATCGTGCTTCCTGAGCAGTTCGCAATTGACAAAACATACTCTTTATTGATCGCATTGCATGGTCATGGTTCAGATCGCTGGCAATTTGTTAAAAGTCCACGAGATGAATGTAGAGCTGCTCGTGATGCTGCGACCAGGCATGGCATGATTTTTGTCTCCCCAGATTATCGCGCCAAAACATCTTGGATGGGGCCAGCAGCTGAAGCAGATCTGATTCAAATTATTGCTAACCTCAAAACCAAATGCCGTATTAACCGAGTGATTCTCAGCGGCGGTTCGATGGGAGCATCCTCCAGCCTGAGTTTTGCCGCGATGCATCCGAAGCTGATTGATGGGATTGTTGCGATGAACGGGACTGCAAATCATTTAGAATATGAGAACTTCCAATTGGCAATTCAAGAATCGTTTGGTGGTTCAAAAACCGAAGTTCTGAATCAATACAAAATACGAAGTGCCGAGTATTGGCCTGAGCAGTTTACAATGCCTGTTGGAATCACAACTGGAGGGAAGGATAAGTCGGTTCCTCCCGATTCGGTGCTTCGCTTAGCAAGCATACTGCAAAAGCTGAAACACCGAGTGTTAGTCATTCATCGACCCGAGACTGGACACTCTACAACTCATCTGGATGCAACTGCGATCTATGAATTTGTGATTCAGCAATCGAGTAAGAAAACTAAGTAGCCCAGAATTCAGCGGAGGGTAGACATACTTGTCTGCCTGGAATGAAGGCATGCTCAAAAGAAACACAGACAGGATTATCTGTGCCCCTTGGGGTTATGATTTGATTCGATATTTTGCAAGATTGAGATCGCGTTGGATATCTGCTTGCACTTCGTGGATTGGTCTGTCGCCCCGGACTTTGATAACAAGTTCTTTTTGACGGAACAGGTTCAGAGCAGGTAGCGTCTTTTTCTCATAATCGTCAAGGCGTTCGCGGATTGCAATTTCGTTATCGTCCGGCCTGAGCATTAAGTCGTTGCTTCCACAAGAGTCACATTTACCGGCGACTTCGGGAGGATGAGAGTCCAGGTTGTAGACTGCTCCACAGTTGCGGCAAACTCTTCTGGCGGTGAGCCGTTCGATGATTAATTCGGCAGGCACATCAATGAAGATCACGGCATCAATATCGTAGCGTTCGAGAAAGTATTCTGCCTGGGCTTCGTTGCGAGGAAAGCCATCCAGCATGAATCCGTAATTCCAGTCGTGGTCTTCGAGTCTTTGCTGAACAATATTCTCGACAATTTCATCAGGAATGAGCCGACCGGTGCTCATTAGTTGCTTAATCCGAGCGGCCAGTTTCGTGTGATTCTTGATATTCCATCGCAGAATGTCCCCAACACTAATATGAACGAGATTGAACCGTTCACACATTATTTCAGACTGGGTTCCTTTGCCGCAGCCAGGCATCCCCATAATCAGGTATTTGTGCATCGAAAACATCCAGTCAAAACGATCATCTGATCAGCAGAAGCAGGTTGAAAACAACTACTTATTTACTTTACAATACAGTACAAAGATAATAGAGAACGTCCCGCCTAATACAATGAAATTAAGTAACCGCCGACCCTCTCTTGAGAGCGGATCATATCGTGGACCATTCAATCGGTTCAACTCTTATGTACCCGACGGTTTTGTATTTCGTTGATAATGCTTGATTTTCATCTAATTACACCACTGGTTTATATTATTATGTCAGTTAACAATGCCCATTTTAAGCAAAACGGGCAATTGTTTGTTGATTCAATGATTTCGAGGGAGACCGATAATGCGGATACAATCACTGGCATTTCTTCTTGTGCTTATGCAATTTAGCCTATGTTTTGTTCGAGCAGAGGCAACGGACAAGATAGATTTTAATCAACAGATACGTCCAATTCTTTCAGATCGTTGTTTTTCTTGTCATGGGCCTGACGCTGAAACTCGTGAAGCAGACTTGCGTCTGGATCTACAGGAGTCTGCATTAGGTGTGATTTCTCCTGGCAAACCTCAAATGAGTGATCTTGTCGAGAGAATTACCAGTGATGATCCAGATTTACAGATGCCTCCTGCTGAATTTGCGAAACCACTCGACCAGAAACAAATTGATCTTCTTGTTCAGTGGGTTAAAGAAGGTGCAAACTGGGAAGAGCATTGGTCATTAAGCCGCTTGGATCGTCCGGAAGTCCCCAAGACAAAACAAAACAAAGGTGCTGGGCATCCGATTGACGCGTTTATCTCCCGTGGATTAACTAAGCAGGGCTTGTCGTTTTCCGAATCAGCCAAGCCTCATACATTGCTTCGACGACTTAGTTTTGATCTGACCGGGCTTCCCCCCAATTTCAAAAAAGTCCAGGAATTTACATCAGATCACTCTGATGAGGCTTATTCAAAATACGTAGATGAGTTACTCAATTCGCCACAATATGGCGAACGGATGGCGATCTATTGGCTCGATCTGGTGCGTTATGCAGACACGCTGGGTTACCATGGAGATCAAGTGCGTTCGGTATCGCCGTACCGAGACTATGTGATTCAGGCTTTCAACAATAATAAACCGTTTGATCAATTTACGATTGAACAACTTGCCGGAGACTTGATGCCGGATGCAACGATTGAGCAAAAGATTGCATCAACCTACAACCGCCTGAACAGAGCTTCGGCTGAAGGTGGGGTTCAGCCGAAAGAATATTTGGCCAAATATTCTGCTGATCGAGTACGCACCACCGGAGCTGTCTGGCTCGGGTCAACGTTTGGTTGTGCAGAATGCCATGATCACAAATTCGATCCCTTCACAACAAAAGATTTCTACAGCTTTGCAGCTTTCTTTGCAGATATCAAAGAGCTGGGTATTGTATCGGGTGCAAAACACATCGAACTCTTACAGGTTCCCACGACAGCCCAGTCTGATCAGAGGAATACTCTTAATAGTCAACAACAACTCGCACAACAAAAATACGATGCCCAGACGCCAGAACTTACTCAGGCCTTTTCTGATTGGCAAGAACAAATTCGCAATTCAAAAGAAACCTGGAATCTGTTGACTCCAGAATTAGTCACTGCCGACCAAGGGACAACGCTTACTATTGTCGATGATGGGTCTGTTCTTGCCTCTGGGAAGAATCCCGTTAAAGAGACATATCGAGTCACCTATCGTCTCCCAGAAACTGGTGATTCCGACCAGTTGCCACTCACGGCGTTTCGGCTGGAAGTTGTTCCAGATCCTTCACTACCCGCGCAAGGACCAGGGCGAGCTGGCAATGGAAACTTTGTCATCAATGCGGTTGAAATTAAACATGCAGACCAGAACGTTGAATGGGCTTCTTCAACAGGAAGTCATTCACAGGGTGGATTTCTGGCTGAATTTCTGGGGCAAGGGAATAAAAAAGGCTGGGCAATTCTTCCGCACATAGGAAAAAACCAGCACGTGACGCTGTTTCCCAAGAAACCAGTTGTCATCACAAAAACAGCAGAAACAAAGGCCAAAACCGTATCTCTTGCCATTGTGCAGACTCATGGAACAGAGCATAACCTTGGTAAATTTCGGCTTTATGTTACCACTGAAGAAAAACTATCCGACCTGTACCTTTACCCGAAACCTGCAATTCGTCTAATCATTCAAACTGACATTTCGAAACGGACGCCCGAGCAGGTTGCTGAACTGCAAACTTATTTCCGCAAACATACTCCCCAGCTGGCAGCTGCTCGCAAAGAGATTGCTGGCATTCAAAGTAGTCAAAAGAAATTAGAAGCTTCGATTGTCACAACACTGGCAACCAAAGCAGGCACTCCTCGCGAAATGCGAATTTTGCCTCGTGGCGACTGGATGAGTTTAGACGGTGAAGTTGTTGAGCCAGCTGTTCCGCATTATTTGCCACAGCCTGAAATCAAAGACCGGAAACTAAATCGTCTGGATTTGGCGAACTGGATGGTTGACCGATCAAACCCACTGGTTGCCCGCTCATTCGTTAATCGATTATGGATGTTATTTTATGGTAATGGACTTTCTCATTCTGTTGATGATTTGGGAGCACAGGGGGAACCGCCAACTCATCCAGAACTGCTCGATTGGTTGGCAACTGAATTCATTGAATCGGGCTGGGACATGAAGCACTTAGTTCGATTAATGGTCACATCACAAACATATCGTCAAAGTTCTGATGTCAGTGCGATTATGCGAGAAAATGACCCCTATAATAAACAGTACTCTCGGCAGTCTCGCTGGCGATTGGATGCGGAAATTGTCCGAGACAACGCATTATCTGTTAGCAACCTGCTTGTTCAGCAAGTCGGCGGAGTGAGTGTCAAACCGTATCAGCCAGCTGGTTATTGGGCACAGATGAACTTTCCGAAAAGGACATACCAGCACGATGCGGGAGATAACCAGTATCGTCGAGGTCTTTATACACATTGGCAGCGAACTTTCTTGCATCCGTCTCTATTAGCATTTGACGCTTCGGCTCGTGAAGAATGTAGTGCGAAACGAGAACGCTCGAACACGCCACTTCAGGCACTGGTTCTGTTGAATGACCCCACGTACGTGGAAGCCGCCCGGGTACTTGCCCAGCGGATACTACTCGAAGCAGGCAAAAGTGACGAGGCTCGTTTCACCTGGGCCTGGCATCAAGTCCTGTCTCGCAATCCCAGAGCTGAAGAAATCTTGTTGTTGAATCAACTATTACAGTCGAACAAAAAACATTATGAACAAACTCCTGAAGATGCACTCAAAGTTCAAAAAATTGGACTTGCACCAGTTTCGGATCAAGTGAATCCTGTTGAACTGGCAACATGGACCGCTGTTTCTCGTGCATTACTCAGTTTACATGAGACAATTACTCGATATTGATTGATACCAAGGCATCTTCTTTAACTTGCAGCAACTAAAGTCTTTAATAATCAGGCTGGTGGTATAATGAATAAACAATTTCATGACTTACATGCACATGTATTACTTCAGCAACGTCGTAGTTTTTTGAATCGTGCTGGGACGGGACTGGGAGCTGTTGCGTTAGCTAGTATGCTCAAGCAGGAAATTGTTCAGGCTGCACCGGGGACGGGTCAGGCGGGTGTCCTGAAAGAATTGCATCATCCACAAAGAGTTAAACGCGTCGTTCACCTGTGCATGGCAGGGGGGCCGTCTCATCTGGAAACATTTGACGACAAACCAAAATTACGGGAAATGCATGGTCAGGCAATGCCCGAGTCGTTCACCAAAGGGCAACAAATTGCACAATTGCAAGGGCGTGAACTCAAATGTTTTGCCCCTCAATTTGAATTCAAAAAGTTTGGAGAAAGTGGACAGTCAATTTGCGAGCAATTCTCTGCTATTGGATCGATGGCTGATGACATTTGCATCATTCGTTCCATGCATACCGATCAGATCAATCATGATCCTGCCCACGCATTATTCAATACGGGTAGTTCCATTGCAGGACGACCAAGCATGGGATCCTGGTTGTTATATGGCCTGGGACAAGAAACAGAGAATCTACCTGGTTATGTTGTGATGACCTCCGTTGGTAAAGGCGGGCAATCACAACCGATTGCTGCCCGGCAATGGCACAGTGGCTTCCTGCCATCTCGCCATCAAGGAGTTCAGTTTCATGCCAGTGGAGATCCGGTCCTCTATTTGAATCGGCCCAATGGTGTTTCATTCGACCAACAAAAACAATTAGTACAAACGGTCAACGGACTGAACAAGCAGTTTGATAACGTGGTTGATGATCCCGAAATTGCAACACGCATCCAGCAGTACGAAATGGCGTTTCGGATGCAAACGAGTGTGCCTGAGCTAATGGATTTATCTGGGGAAACCAAAGAAACCTTTGAAAATTATGGAACCCAGGGCGGAGACGGTACTTATGCATCGAACTGCTTACTGGCCCGCCGACTGCTCGAAAAAGGTGTCCGGTTCGTTCAGCTTTATCATCGTGCCTGGGACCATCATGGATCGATTAAACGCTCGATTGAAATTACTGCCAGAGAGGTTGATCAAGCCACAGCTGCGTTCTTAAAAGATTTGAAGCAACGCGGGTTACTCGAAGATACACTGGTACTGTATGGAGGCGAGTTTGGGAGAACTCCGATGGCTCAGGGGTCCGGTCGCGACCATCACATCAAAGGGTATTCAATGCTGGTTGCAGGTGGCGGCGTGCAAGGCGGAACATCGTATGGCAACACCGACGAACTGGGGTATGCAGCGGTAGAAAATCCTGTTCATGCACGAGATATTCATGCAACACTACTTCAGCAGTTTGGCATCGATCACAAAAAACTAACCTACAAATTCCAGGGACTTGATTTCCGACTGACCGGCGTCGAAGAAGCTCGTGTCCTCAAAGAAATTCTTACTTAAAGGAACCTCTGGAAATTGGTTCTCCCCCTTACGAAGGGGGAGTTAGAGGGTTTTTTTAATCTACGTTAAAAGCCAAGCGGTCTTCAAGAAGTTCTGAGATTCAATTTATGGACGTCCCGTTAAAGTGGATCGTTGTCACAGACTAATCATTACAAGGAGAGGATGATGCGTTTATTAACCTGTCTTCTGATTGGTTGTGTGAATTGTTTGTTTGTCCTTTTGCCGACATGCAATGCTCAGCTTCCTCCTGCTCCCCATCCGCCTGAAATCGGGAACGAGTTGAGAAATGAAGCAATTCTCAACCTGGATTCCGACGATTATTCCGCGAGAAACAATGCGCAACAGTTGTTGATTCAGGGGAGTGAGCAGACTGTCTTGGCGTTGCCTGAATTTATTCAGCAGGCCTCTTTGGAAGGCAGAATCCGGGCATTACAAATTGCTCAGCAGATCAACCTCAAGCTATTACGTGAGCAAATGGTTGACACATCACTGAAAGTCAGTGATGTGCTGGATGAAATCCGACACATTGATGACGAAAACATGGGGCATCGCATCGATGAATTCCGTGCGATACATTTTTCACTATTCGAACGCTCTACCGTGCGTGCATTAACAGACCTTAATGCCGTGATTGAATTTGACCACGGCGATAGAGCCTACCCAGGTCTCGGTGCTGGAAGACATAAAGCTGAGATTCCAAGGAATATATTCCTTGGAGATAATTGGCTAGGGGCCCCCGAAGACTTGCGATACATTGCAGTCATACTCAAGTTCGGACAGTCTAATTTCGGAGCAAGGCTTATTTATCGAATCAAAGGTTGTCCCATCGCATTGAAAGACCTTCAGGATTTTGCAGCAGGCCTTTCTGGAGTTGCTGTGGGGGAACGTTCGCGAGCCAGGCTGGGGATTGGTACACGTCAGTTTGGATTTGGATGGACGGTTAGCGATGAAATGAAACCCGGATCACCCGCAGCACTGGCTGGAATCCGAGGAGGAGACACTGTTGTTCGCAATCAATCGAAGGTCGTTAACACCTTCAATGAACTGGTAGTAAGCCTCAATATTAATGAACCTGGCGATGAAATTGAATTGGATATTTACAACAATCAGTTGCCATCTCAAATCATTGAGTTGACCATTCCCGAGCGTCTTGAAGATTTAGGGATTGAGATGGATGATGAGTATCTTGGTTTTGCATTGATCAAATCGATCAAAAAAGGATCGGTCGCTAATCAAGCAGGTCTGACTGAAATGCATAGTATTCACCGAGTAAACAATCTGCCTGTGTTTAAAACTTCTGATTTTGAACTGATGATGACTGATTTTTCTCCTGGAGATAAAATCAAGTTATTGGTTCGGCCTCTAAAAAGGGTGACCGTCCGCTTACGTGGCTGGGTTGGCCCTTACCGGTAGACTCGTTGTTTCTACAACCCGCCGACTTGTTATTCATTTCCAACTCAAATAGGGTGCCACTGACTGGCTTGTCCAGCAGTGCGAATAATAGCTGCGATTCATGATGAAGCAGAGTCAACTTTTAACGGCCTTCTCGGTGTTAATACAAAAGATCTGCCGCGTTAATACAAAAGATCTGTCGCGTTAATGCGAAAAATCTGCCACCGCGACCGCACTGCTGGACAAGCCAGACAGTGGGACCCAACTCCGCTCATGCGTCAGTTGTATTTTCCGGAACTTCGCTTTGCTTGTTCCGGCCTACGGTCTACCAGCAGTCCAGGTCTTATGACTGCCAATTGGGAGAGCAGGCGAATTCACGCATGGCTGCTTGCGCAACCGGTTGTGGACAGGACCAGACAAGAAAGAACATCGATTCCCGAACGGTTCGCTCGGCAGCATGTCCAAGCACAAACCCTCGACCTTTAGCAGCGGTCAGGTAGGCTTGTGAGGCACGAAGTACCAGGGAATTGGATCGCGTTCTCAGATTTTGTGGAGTCAACTCCGGTTGATGACAAGCGGAATCTGATTGCGCAATTTCCAAATCGTTCAAAACCTCAGTCATCTCGGCTATCAACTGATTGCTTTGTGTTTGCAAATCTTCACGGAGATCTGCTTCTTCACTGAGAAGGCGAATTGCTCTTCGGGCAACTCCGGTTGCAATGAGGCTGGTTGTTAAAGACCCGGTGCCTCCGCCTCCAGATTTCATCACATTTTCTACAGGGCCAGCCACAAGGTTTTCGTGAGGAACAAATACTTCATTCAGATGCATATTGCCGGTTGCAGAACAAGTCAATGAAAGCATACTCACAGGCTTGCCAAGTTCGACACCTTCAGTATTTGTTTCTATCGCTAACAGAATTTGTCGGCCGTCTTCTAATGTTGCCCCGGTAACAAGTAAATCTGCGTGAATCGCACCGGTGACCCAAGGGACCATTCCTGAAAGAACATATCCCAGTTCAGTTTCGCGAGCGACGACCATCGGCTTCCCCAGATGTTGCCCCGAACTGGATAGGTGTGATATCCCAACAGTGGCAAAATGCTCTCCCGCTGCCAAACCGGGTAGCAGTCTTTGCTTTAACTGTTCACTTTGGCAGGCGACGATTCTTTGCACGGCTGCATTTCGCTGAGACAAAACAAAAGAGGTCGTCAGGCATGCCGAGGTGCAGTCCAGGTAAACGTGAGCCATTTCCTGTTCAGTGACTAATCGCCCCCCATAGATTTCTGGAATCCCCAACGCGCTGATGCCAGCATCAGTCAAACATTGTAACTGCTGGGCTGGCCAAAGGTTTTCCAAATCTGTGATTTGTGCTTTTTCTGCAATTTGCTGAAATGCACGCAAATAGACTTGGTTATTAGTAATATATTCAGACAGCATCGGGATTCTTTCGACTTCTGGAAGACTTATGCATCAGGGAACCTCGATTAATTCAATAGACATTGCGAGCGGAGGGTAGACATTCTTGTCTGCCTTGGGTTAAGGCCTGCTCAAACGAAACAGACACCGAATGTCTGTGCTCCATTTGAATTAATTGAGGTTTGGAGTTCCCATCTTATTGATTACCGTTATTTTATTGTATTGATTCAGGTTCCGAAAGCGTCTACCGATGATATGATCCTGATTGCATTGATTACCTATGGTAATCCAGCATGTCTTAAAATCAGGTGATATTGTCACTTCTGTGCCTAAATTTGTCTCCCATTGGTTTGAAAAACAGTGTGTCCTGTTGTTATACAAGAGAGCACAGAACGAATTAGTAAAGATCGGATCAGTTAATTTGCTGCTGATTACGATTGCACTGAATTCGCTGTCAGTCGAATTATAGACATCACAGACCTGCCTGAGATCCCACGAAAGATTTCCAATGAAAATGTTGATTCCGATTTTATTTGCCTGTGGTACCGCACTTTGCTGGGGACTGTATGGCCCGACCATTCAACACGCTCGCAGTGCAACTGGGGAATGGAGTGCTTTTAAGCCTTATGTATTTATTGGAGTGGCCTACCTGGTGTGGGCTTGCGTTGGCGGACTGATTGGCATGAGCATGAAGGGAGACACGTACA
>JAESQE010000541.1 GCA_016765335.1 Planctomycetaceae bacterium | reverse complement strand
GCCGAATTAGTAATTTTTTATTATGGCAAAGTGCTTATACAGAATTTGTTTTGTTGGATGTTTTATGGCCTGACTTTACTCCTGACGCTTTTGATGAAGCATTGGAAATTTTTAGTACTCGTACTCGCAGACTGGGTGGGATTTAAATTGTGAGTAAAAAGCCTAAGTTTAATTTCCTTCAAAATCGCAGCTTCCATATTAGGGTTCTTTCAGCTGTGATTTTAGTTACTATTGCTTTGGTAGCCGTTTTTCTGGGTGGTCATTATTTTTCTTTGATTGCAGTAGTTTTTGGTTTCTTGATGCTTCTAGAATGGCGCAATATATCCGATAAAAATGGTTGATCAATTCCCGTGTTAAATTGATCGCCTTTCCAACAACCTTGCCTTTTTCGATCGCTGTTTCTTTTTCATAACTAGAAACGAGCGTGACGCTTTTGTATGCGAATCGCTTCTGTTCTTTCTGATACAATGCCTGGGTTTGCGGAGCCATTTCCAAGGCAGTGGCTGCGACTTTAATCTGCTTGCCTGCGCAAACATTTTCTCCGGAGCAATCAGGCAGGAGCCACGTGATATTCAAATCCGGCTTATCGCACAATGCTCGGGCAGCTGTCGAAAAGGCTCGCATGCGAGTTTCTGGCCCACAGTCTTTCTTCTCGCCCACACAAACAATCAGCACACGCAAAGGCAAGGGGGCTTGCTGCCCGTAAAGCTTGCGGACCTCCCCTTTCTTGGCTGGTAAATCTCCCGATTCGTGCAAGTTATTAACAATGGTTTTCAACTCGTCAGGTGTCGAGGCGGGCAGGATGGGCTGTTCGTCATGAACGATAAAAAGAACTAACCAGTCTGAAGTTTGATTAGCATCCCAGGCTTGTGCGAGTTGAATATCCATGAAATTTCCTTTTCTGAATCAGTCGTGTGTTTGATTCTATGTTTTATTTGTCGAGTCTGCTCATTGCGGACCATTGCTATGAAGTCAAATATCAAATTGGTACGCAATGGCGTACCCTACTAGCCTAACTAATGTTAAATGCCAGCTGTCTCACTCGAACCCAAAATCCCAATAGGGAATAAGTGAAAACTGGCAGATGTTTTTTTCCACAGAGACGCAGAGAACACCGAGTTAAAAAAGAAGCTGTCAGACGATCCTATGTATAACCCAATAGAGATACCGTCTCATTCTGCGATGCATAAAAAATTGGCTAAGTTTTTCTCCGTGGCCTCTGTGTCTCTGTGGTTTATTCTACTTATTTCCTATTTAATTCCAGCTACGCCGGGTGAGGCGTCAAAAAATGGTATCTCAAGATTATTAAACTGCCTGCCAATTAATGGCAGGCAGACTAGTACCTTTGTAAAATGAGCTGAGTTTCCGGGTTACATGCTAACCACAAATTGCGAAACGATATAGATCAGGTACATGGCCAATAACGGCCAGCCCATCCAGCATTTGAATTCGCCTTGTTTTGTTGCAGAGTAAATGCAGCAGCGGAAGTACGTCAGAATGATCAGCATCGCGGGGATGTGTAGATACAGGAAAATCTCGGGCACCTTAGCCGTGGCATCAATAATCGGAAGCGGAGCTGCAAACGCAGCTGCTCCGATGACAAACAGAATATTCAGAATGTCTGCCCCAAGCACATTTCCTACCAACAATTCTGGATGCCCTTTGCGAATCGCGGTAATACCAACCATCAGTTCGGGAAGCGAAGTCCCGAATGCAACCAGTGTCGCAGCGATAACAACTTGCGGAATTCCGGCTCGGCCTGCAAGTACAGAAACCGATTCAATCGCCACGTGCCCGGAAAAGATTACCAGGATCACTCCTACAAGCATCAGACCAACAAGGGCCTTGGAAGATTTTTTTGTGACATGCTCATCAGCCACGTGCACTTGCTCGCCCGGTACGGCATGTTCTGCAATGGTCTCAGAGACACGAATCGCCTGTTCTTGTGGATGTCGTCTCGACCAGATCACAGAAAGATACATATAAATGACAAGCAGAATCAGCAGGCCAATTCCCATCATACGGCTGATCGCAGCTTCTGGGCCTGACATAAAATAAGAGCCATAGCACAACACAGCCAACACGACCGCAGAACCGAACTGCACCCACCCCTGACGCGAAAGCACATACCGATCCGCAGGTAATATGGTGATCAGACAGCCGAGGCCGAAAATTAACGCAGTATCAGCGATCACCGACCCCACGGCATTTCCCAGCGCAAGGCCCGGATTTCCATTGAAGGCAGCCATGACAGAAACCGTACATTCGGGCATTGTTGTTCCCAGCGAAACAATCGTTGCACCGACAATCACTTCCGGCATCCCAAAGCGGAACGCCAAAGCAGAAGCCCCTTCGACAAGCCATTCCGCTCCTAAACTGAGCAGATACAATCCACCGGCAGATAACAAAACCAATAAAAGGGTCGAAGCGTCCGTAAACCAATGATGAGGAATAAGATGTTCCAAAACTCGTACCTAAAGCCAAAAAGAGAATCGTTTCAGTTCAATCAACCCACCCGTCATCGCAGCCACCCGTAATGAGGTAGAACAACGCACAAAGCAGGCCAGGGTTCACAGACAATCTCCCCAAAAAACAGATTTCCGCAATACCCCACCGATGAACTGTAAGAACTTCAGCCAAAACTCTCAAACCAAATCCACATTAGCTTACTTAGATAGTGCACATCTCTTAGATATATGAACAGCTAACGCACCCTCTAACCACTATTTAGCAAATGGGTCGAGGTATTTTGAGGGGTTGCTTTGGAAGTTGGCTGCGGGTTGGATGTTACTTGCTGCGGGCTGCGGAGCTGTGGGCGTGGGAGCAGCCGGGGTCTGTTTGGCTAATGCTTCTGTGTTCAAAGTGCCGGGAGGCAAAATCGCCATGCCTAATGCGTATTGCTGGGGGGCAGATTCGTACTCTTTGTATGCTTCGGGGAGCATGGCCTGTAAATCGGCAGAGCGGCGTTCATCCGAAGGATGGGTTGAAAAGAACTCCATCGGTTTTTCGCTGTTCTGTTGACCAAACCGTTTCCAGAATTTCGGAGCTTCGGTCGGATCGTAACCTGCACGTGACATCAGAATCAGTCCGATCTGGTCCGCTTC